>JBASYJ010000257.1:0-8447 GCA_049277435.1 Prolixibacteraceae bacterium | reverse complement strand
CTGCGTTCGACCACAACGGAGGCAAGGGAAAAATGATGATGATGAAATTGAATCAGATCATCATTGAACTGTATCAGTTGCCTGAGGATGATCTGGCTGAAATCAGAAAGCGGAAAGATGGTCACATTGATCACATTACCTTTGACGTCAGTGATGTTGAAGAGACATTTCAAATCCTGAAAGATTCATCGTTTGAGGTGATCGAAGAAAACCCGGTTTTTCTGCCATTCTGGGAAAACGGATGCAAATATTTTAACATCCTCGGTCCCGATGGCGAACGACTTGAATTTAACCAGATCTTGTAAAAATTTGACTAAAAGAAATCGAATAAAAAGGCTGTCCATGATTCGGACAGCCTTTTGCTGTTTAAAAAACCAGTTTGTTTGATTCTGATTTTTATATATAAAAGTTGTTTTGTTTTGAAGATGAAACGAATAAGGGACTTAGCCCGGAGTTTCGGAGAAAAGTCCCTTTGCAAGTATGATTAAAGTTGGATCAGAGAATTGGTATTTCCGTTGCCCATTCCATTGGGAACGAAAAGATCAGCTTCAGGATCGTTTGCCCAAACAGAATCGTTTATCAAATACTTGAACTGATATGACTTGCCGGTTTCAAGATTGATCGTTTGAGTAAAACCACCATTTTTAAGTTGTTTCATTGGTTCACATTTGACATCCCAGTGATTAAAATCCCCGGGAATCCGAACATTTTCAATACTTTTTACTTTTTCTTTGAGATTGAAAGTAATCTTGCAAACTCTGTTTTTGTTTAAGTAGTTTTTTTTGATGCTCATAACTCAGAATTTTTACTTTTTCATTATTATCTGATTATCTAATGTTTTTTGCAATTCTTTTGATAATCTGAGGTTTTCAGGAATAGGAACATTGGTTTTGATTATTTCTCAACCCTTAGTCCTGGATTTTTAGGCTGAATGTGTTTAATTATATTTTTTGTCACCAGATTATTAAGCCTGACAGAGAAATCATTCAGTACATTCATGTAATTCAGAAATGCTTCGTATGGACTTTCGTACGGACTGAAATAAGCATGAACTGCTCCATCGGAGAAAAATTTGGTGCTCATGTAATGAAAATGGTCACTGGTTTGCAGATAACGCCAATCTTTTAACAGATCTGCATCGGTACAGTGATCAATCAGACCGAGTAACTCGTAAAGATTGTCAAAAGCTTCACGCTGAAGATCGTTTCCCAGCCAGGCCGACAGGTCTCGTTCTTCATCGGCCCAGGAAATGGGATGTGGTACATTCAGAACCGATACTGGTTCATAATTGGCGGCAACTTCGGATGGTGTCATAAAATTTAAACGCGATTTCCGGAGTGCAACTGAAGGAAATGATTGCAGGAAATCAAGTATTCCGGAGTCTTTTTTTTGGCGTTCACCAAAGGTTTCGTAGTCCATAAACAGATTTACGATTTTTTCTTCCCCCGGAATTTTTGTCATCCATGAAACATACTTCTGAGCGGTTAAAGGCCATCCCACCCATTTTGTATTCGAAAACCGGAAAGAAATATCGTCACTTAACCGGTCATTTTTTAGAAGAACGCTCAGATTTGGATTGATGGAGTTTTGATACACGTAATTCGGACTTCGCCATTTCAAAATATGATTTGAACCTTCGGTTAAAACAGTCTTGTAGCCCATTCCGGCCACTGTGGCACCAATCTCATCCGAATAGATCAATTCGGTATTCGAAAAAGCAGTTGGTTTCATGCCAAACAAGGTTTCAATTTCACTGGCATGCATTTCAACTTGTTTCCTGAATTCTTTTTTGTCGCGGATCGAAACCAGTGAATGGGAATATGTTTCAGATAAAAACTCGACACAACCTGTAGCAGCGAGTTCTTTAAAGCTGTCAAGCACTTCAGGAGCATAAAGTTTAAATTGGTCGATTGCAGTTCCGGAGATTGAAAAGGAAACTTTAAAACGTCCCTTGAATTTCTGAATCTGATCAAGAAGTATTTTGTTCGCAGGTAAATAACAATTTTCGGCAATCCGCTGCAGAATGAATTCGTTGTGGTAGTCGTTGTAATAATATGCAGAATTTCCGATGTCGAAGAAACGGAATTTCCGGAGCCTGACTGGCTGATGTACTGTAAAACAGAGGCAAATTGACTTCATAACAAACAGGGTTTAACGAGGGTTAAATTAAGCACATAATACTGATTTATATACTTGTTTAACCTGATGAGCCGAATCGGTCCACTTTAGGTTAAAGGATTCTTTTCTCCCTTGAATGGATAAAGATTTCGACATCCCGGGATATTTGATAATGCCATATATGGCGTCTGCCATGGCATCGGTATCCCAGAAATCAACTTTTATGGCATTGGAGAGAATTTCTGCAGCACCCGATTGTTTCGAAATAATAACCGGTACGCCAGCCTGCATGGCTTCAAGTGGAGAAATTCCGAATGGTTCGGAAACAGAAGGCATCACATATACATCGCTTATCCGGTACATTTGATAAACTTCATCACCTTTCAGGAAGCCAGTGAAATGAAATTTATCGGCAATTTTTAATTGTGCCGCTTTCCGAATCATTTGATTTATCAGATCGCCGCTTCCGGCCATCACAAACCTCACATTATCCATTTTTCGCAACACCTTACTGGCAGCTTCGATAAAATATTCCGGTCCCTTCTGGGTGGTAATCCGGCCCAGAAACGTAACCACTTTCTCGTTAAATCCTTTCCTGAATGGCGCCACTTTTTCATGGTCGTAGGGTTCGACAGCATTATACACGGTAACCACCTTGTCGGGTTTTATGCCGTATTTTTCGATCACCATTCGTTTGGTCAGGTTGCTTACGGTGATGATCTTATCTGCGATCATCATGCCCTGTTTTTCAATTTCAAAAACCCGTGGATTTACGTTTCCACCACTGCGGTCAAAGTCGGTTGCATGAACATGGATCACCAGGGATTTTCCGGAAACTTCTTTGGCAGCAATCCCGGCCGGATAGGCCAGCCAGTCGTGAGCATGAATTACATCAAACGAATTCTCGTGAGCAATAAAACTGGCAACATGAGCATATCTGTCAATCTCCGATAATAAATCAGGTCCGTATTTTCCTGAAAATTGAATCCTTCCCTGATCGTCGGGTTCCATCCTTAATTTGATTCCTTCTACAGTATAATTGGATTGAATGGCATAATCATCAGGATCGGTATAAGGAATTAATTTAGCATCGACTTCGAGGTATTCGATTTCCTTTTTTGATCCTTTCCAACTTATTTTGCGGTTTGTGACCGAAACATCTGAGGCGCCAATCAGATTTATTTTACTGGTGTCTTCACCACCAAAAACTTTTGGCACAACAAAAGTAACATCAACATCGTCAAACGACGAAAGGCCCTTTGTTAATCCATAACATGCTGTTCCCAATCCTCCGGAAATATTGGGTGGAAACTCCCATCCAAACATTAAAATTTTCATGTTCACCTGAATAAAAAATTAAGAAATACTGAAAAAGGACTATATTTTACCATAAAAAAACGAACTCATTTTTTTATGCTTTATAAATCAGAACACGTCTTCCTGCATCTGTTAAAATCTCAATCTTCTGTCTTTCCCATGCAAAAATTAGTTTTTCTGGTATCTATGGCCAATCATCTTCTGTGAGGTGCAGATCCTGAATTTGCCAATCGACAATAAATGAATGTGTGTTTTTGGTATTAACGGGTAGGTAAGGTGTATTCGTGGTGCTATTTTCTGAAGAATCCGATAGGGGTATTTCCTGGTAATAACGGTTGGGGTTAAACGGTTTCCGGGTGATATTAATGATATTAAATCTGGTCTTACTCATAATTCAAACGGATTTAAAGCATTTACAACACGAAATTGGTTTTATCGAGAAACAAAATTAAGCTATTGGTTCATTCAATTTTCTTAAATGTTTGTTCATTATTTGTTCATTTTGTGCAGAAATATAATAGCTTGGTTCAATGGCCAGAATATAAAGTTGTGTTCCCGCTTAATTTTTCGTAAATTAATACTAGAAAAGCCGAATTGTCAGGATGAAAAAAGAAAGCGACATCTCGATTCAGCTTCTTAAAGAAGAGATCCAAAATAAAGTTGGACAGAGAATATTGTATGCTTCCGATTGTCAGTATCTTTCGCATCAAATTCTGAAATATACCAAAAGAATGGTAAGTGTTTCTACTCTGAAACGGGTCTTTGGTGTTATCCAGAATTCCTTTAATCCTTCAAAATATACACTCGATACACTGGCAATTTATTTGGATTATCCGGACTGGCAGGCATACCGGCTGACATATGAAAATGAACGGGGAAATTTTGTTACAGATGAAGCATGGAATAATTTAAAGGCTGAAGCCAGGTTAATTACCGATGCCAGTATGAAGTCTCTGAAAAATAAGATTGGAACCAGATATAAGGACTTTCCGGTTCGGAAATTTGCCAAAAGGAATTTTCAACAGTTTTTATCCTCGCATAAAATTGCTACTGCCTTAATTGCTCCTGAAGGCCTTGGAAAATCCACGAACATTGTACAGCTCGTTGATAAATATTTTTATAACCCCAATCCTGAATTTCAGGACGACATTGTATGCCTGGTTGATGGAAGTATCTTTTATCATCTTCTGGCTCAGGATCAGACTCAAAATATTAAACAGCTGAATAATTTAATTGAATTTAATCCAGTTAAAAGTTATCAGGCAATCTTCCGTCATCGTCAGGAATTAGTAAAAGGTCGGTATGTTATGATTATTGAGGATGTTGATAACGTTCATCCGGAAAGCGAAAAATTGGAATATTTCGTCGACAATTTGCTCCTGTTTATTTCTTCGTTCGAGAATGTAAATTGGATTAAAGTACTGATAACCTGTAGTCCGAATCTGTGGAGGAAGTTCTTATACCGGATGAAAAAGAATCATCTTCATAAATCGTTGTGGTTTAATGTGAGTTTTCATGGAACTGACGAGGAGTTTGTAAATATCCCATTCCTGAGTAAAAAGGAAATAAATGCGGTTCTGAAACGGAATCATTTCCCGGATAAAATTCATAATTTGTGCTTTAAAGATCCTGAAATGCTGGAGCTATTGAAGATTCCGAATTTGCTTTTTCTTTTTCTTTCAACCTATGCTCAAAATGGTAAAACAAGTGAAATAGAACTGCTCAATCAATACATCATAAAAACAGTCTTGTCAGAGCCCTATCCCGATGAAAAATTTGGATTGGTAAAGTCATTCTTCAGTTTATGCGATTATGGTAAAAAAGGAATCGAAGTCAAAAGAGACGAGTTGCACATTTCAGTTTCCCAAAATTTGGCCTATCGCGATCTGATCCGGGCTGGTTTTTTTTCCGAATTTTCGGTCATTGACACGTACCTGACCATGAGTACATATGTAAAATTTTCGAATGAAAATCTGTTTGCATTTTATCTGGCAAATTTTCTGGTCAGGGAGAATGGATTGACACTGGATTTAATGAAACAAGTTATTCAGGATAATTATACTTCACTTATCCTTCAACGTAATCTGTTAAAATACCTGATAAAAATTTTATTCCGGAAAGAAGAGATTGGTTTGCTTCAACATATTTTTTCTGTTATTGCACCTGAAAACCTTCCACCGGATCCTGCAATGCAGAATGTGATCAATTATGCAGTAGCCAATTCCGTTGCTCTTGAACTTCGCAAAAGTAAAAATATGCGGGATGCACTTATCCCTGGGTTTGCGCAGTCGGAAACTGCCCGGAAACTTTATTTTGAACAATACTTTGATCTGGACAGTCTGGTACTGAATTCAGGAGACGAAATCGATTATTACCAGGAATTTGTACAATCCGAGGAAGCGACTCAATATGTGAGGTATATGAAATTTATGAAATATTTTTTAAGTGAGAATGCTGAACAATGTAAAGTTGAATATGAAAAATACGCCAGGCTCGATAATCTAATATCCCGTAATTCATTAAAAACATCCTTCTATTTTATTCCTCAGATTTTATACCAATCAAAAAATGGGCAGGGTGAAATTTCAGACATTACTGAAGCAGTTTATCGTGTGTCCGAACATTTATTAAAAGAAGGGATTCAGAAACGCACTCAAATCCCGCAACTTGAGTTTGCCGTTATTTTCTCCTACAATTATGCAAAAATGTACCGGGAAATAAAGGAAATGACCAGTTATATTTTCGATAATTACGATTTTTCTGAATTAAAAAGTTCCTGTTTTTATCAGCTTTTTTTGTCAGTATATGCTAAGGCTTTGTATGAACTGGGCGAAGAATCCGAAGCTTTCGAAATTTATGAACAGGTTCAGTTTGATAAGACTTCCATCCCGCCAAACATGAGATGCTTTGTGGTTATCCGGTTTTTACTGGTTAAAGCTCAATTTCAGATTTACCTGAAGAAACTTAAAAAGGCAAAAAAGACACTTCAAAAAATAAAGGAAATCGCTGAAATGTTGAGATTCAGCTATTTTTTTAATAAAGCACTTGAAATGGAGGGAAGTATTGAGTCTTCAACTTTGGAATCTGCATAATTTCGGAACCAAATTGAAAATACCATGAACTTATTTTCGAACCGCATAAAACTTGTTTTGGGTGATATTACCCAATCGGAGGCCGATGCCATCGTCAACGCAGCCAATTCGTCGCTCATGGGCGGAGGAGGTGTTGATGGAGCCATTCATCGTGCCGGTGGACCGGTTATTCTTGATGAATGCCGCGAAATAGTTGCTCAGCAAGGAAGGTGCAAAACCGGACAGGCAGTAATTACCAGCGGTGGAAATTTAAAAGCCCGGTACGTGATCCATACGGTTGGGCCTGTTTGGCACGACGGGAATAGAAACGAGCCGGAATTGCTGGCCAAAGCGTATTCGAATTCGTTAAAACTGGCCGCAATCAATGGAATTGAAACGATCGCGTTTCCCAACATCAGCACCGGTGTTTATTCCTTTCCCAAAGATCTGGCTGCCGAAATTGCTATCAAAACAGTAACTGATTTCCTGGCGGAAAACGAAAAGATTAAGTTGGTTTATTTCGTTTGTTTCGATCAGGAAAACTATGATCTGTATAAAAAACTCCTGAATTTTTAGCTGTTTCAAAAAAATATTTTTACTCAAAATCTCCCAATTCGTCGATAAAATCTTCCCAAACGTCTATTGCATTTTATCCTGAAACTGAACTAAAGTAGTTTCGGATCAAAATCGCAACAGAGCCATGAAAACAATTTAAAAAATCAGAACAAAATTAATTATTGCCGGAACCGGTGACGAGGCAGTAGCCAGAGTAGTCAGGCTTAGCTGGATATCAACCGATATGGTGGCGGACGATGAATTATCGACACGACCAATCAGCTTTTTGGTAATCACCTTAAATTTGCCAATAGTATCATTTTTTGTTTCATTTATTTCCCAGGTTACTTTTGGTGTATTTTCAGGAACGCGATCATAAATTTCGTGGTCGAAATCTTCAATAATTTCAGGGTGTCGTTCGTTCCACCATTGAGTTGGAGAAGAAACTCCATTCCCGTTTTTCAGAATCAGCGGATCGGGAAGGTTTGGAAAAGGATTGGCTTTGGCTTCGTCGTAGTTGGCTGCATTTTCTGCATTCGGGTCGTTGTTGTTTGCTCCCGGTCGTAGCCTGGAAATACCAAGTTGCCTCAGCATATCCTGATGGTCGGTTGTTGTAATTTTATAGATACCGTCGCGGGCAGCTTTCGAAAACTGACCGTATGAATTTGAAAAGCATAACGTACTGAGGAGAAATGCAAAGATCAGTTTTTTTCATCGTTAGTTTGTGTTTGATTACAAGATTAATCAATTCGTTTTGCATATTAACACAAACAAAAAGAGCGACCCGTATGGGATCGCTCTTTTTGTTTATTGTTTCTGGAACAATTATTTTACAATTTCTTTGAAACGTGCTTCGTTGAAATATTTTGCAAATTCCATATCGGTTGCAATTTTCGATTTCAGGTCAGCATTCATTTTAACAGCTGTTTCAAGGCTTTCGTACATCAGGTTTTCTTTTGCTGTGCGGGCACCAACGATTCCCTTAAAGTATTCTTTCCAGTAACAACCTTCCCAGGTACAGTTTTCCAAAGATTTCAGTGCACCATTGTTGTCACCGGCAAGGATTTTAGCTAAACCGTTGTTTGGTGAATCAGAATCACCGAAATATTTAACAGCTTTGCTGTAATCACCTTTGATGATGCTTAAAATTCCAAGGTTGTTATTTACTGCATCGCCAGCTCCTGAAGCTGCTCCGAATAACATTTCAGCTTTAGCAAGATCGCCTTCTTTCAAGGCGCAAACACCTAAGTTGTTTTTAATGATAGGCTCATTGTTGTTCAGTTTTTCTGCTTTTTCGAACAGGCTTTTTGCATCAGCAGCTTTTTGCTGTTTTACCAAAACCATTCCGGCGTTGTTGAACCCTCTCCAGTCGTTTGGATAAATTTT
>JBASYJ010000256.1:0-9597 GCA_049277435.1 Prolixibacteraceae bacterium | reverse complement strand
GTTTGTTATTTTAAGGAGCTTACCGAATTGAAAAATGATGAGGGTGCAAAAAAAGTCATTAAACTCCACAATGCAAATGTAATTCTATTGGAAGGTGGCGAAATACTGGCAGATATGGACACGCCGGAAACTTATCAGCAATTGCTTGAAAAGCAAATTAATAGTCGTTCCGTTTAATTCTGAACCCGGTATTCATTGGGAGTATGTCCGGTTATGTTTTTAAATAAGCGTGTAAAATGTTGTGGATATTTGAATCCCAACTCGTATGCAATCTGATTCACCGTTTTACTGGTGTCGAAGGTTTTACTTTTGGCAATATCGATGATTTTATTCTGAATGTATTCTTTCGCCGATTTTCCGGTTTCTTTCTTGATCAGGTCGCCAAAATAATTGGCCGATAAATGAAGCTCGTCGGCAAAATACGCTACCGATGGCAGTCCGATGTGTTGTGGTTTATCCGATGAAAAGTAGCTGTTCAGCAATTCTTCAAACTTTTCTAAAATTCCATGATTGACATTGTCTCGGGTAATAAACTGGCGGTCGTAAAAACGTTCACAGTAATTCAGAAACAGTTCAATGTTTGTGGCAATCAGTTTCTTGCTGTGTTTGTCGATATTTTGCTGAAGTTCGATATTTATCTTTGAAAAGCAGTCCAGCACAATCTGTCGTTCACGTTCCGACAAATGCAACGCCTCATTGGCTTTGTAGCTGAAGAAGTTATAGTCGTTCATGCTTCGGGCAAGCGAAGTTCCATGAATCAGGTCAGGATGAAAAACCAGGGCATATCCTTTGGGCTGATATACTTTGCCATCATTTTCAATTTCCATGATTTGTCCGGGCGAAACAAAAACCAGCGTACCTTCCTGATAGTCGTAATAATTCCGGCCGTATTTCAAATCGCCGCATTTTACATCTTTCAGGAAAATGCAGTACAGGCCATAATTTATCCGGACATTTTTCTCACTTCCCCACGATCTTGGATTCGCTTTCGAAAAATCTATGACACTCACCAGCGGGTGTAACGTTTCCTGATTATTCAGGGCATTGTATTCACTTACGGTGTCAAATCTAAAAATTGGTTCCATAATCGTACGTTTTTCTGAAGCAAATTTAAACATTCCAGAATAGCTGTATTCATTCCTGAAGCAAGATCAGTAAAAATGGTAGAAGATGCAGTAAATTGTATACCAATGCCTGATCGATAAGTGCTTACATTTGATGTATGAAAAATTCCAGCAAAATGAAAAATGAAAATTACAGATCAAAACAGTTGTTCCAAAGTGATGTATTCACCTATCGTGCAAAGTTTTTATTTCTGAAAAATACAATCCTGATATTTCTTATTCTGGTTAATCTGTCATCGTTTGCCAAATCCAAAATGAAACCGCTGATCATTCAGGAGCAGGGAAGTTTTGCTGTGGGCGGAACGGTTAAATCCAATCCGGGAACATTCGATGCGATAAAACGAACTCCGGAAGGCCAGACATTTCATGGCGACCACGCTTATGTATTTTATCAGATACCTGCAAAAGCCCGAAAATATCCGCTGGTAATGTGGCACGGCATCGGTCAGTTTTCGAAAACCTGGGAAACCACTCCTGATGGTCGAGAAGGTTTCCAGAACATCTTTTTAAGAAGGAAGTTCAGTTTATGTTTAATTGATCAGCCACGGCGTGGCAATGCCAGTCGCAGTATGGCCGAAGGCACCATCACTCCCACACCCGACGAGCAGTTCTGGTTTAATACTTTCCGTGTTGGCGAGTGGCCCAACTTTTTCCCTGGTGTCCAATTTTCAAAAGATCCGGAAGCGCTCAATCAGTATTTCCGGCAAATGCTGCCAAATATTGGTCCAATCGATATCAGTGTGAATGTAAATGCAGTTTCCGCACTATTCGATAAGATTGGACAGGGTATTTTGGTTACACATTCACATTCAGGCGGAATGGGTTGGCTTACAGCAGTTAAGAATCAACATGTAAAAGCAATCGTTTCATACGAACCCGGAAGTGGTTTTCTGTTTCCTGAAGGAGAAGTGCCCAATCCGATTAAAAATGCTGCCGGTCCGCTGATAGCTTCAGTTGTATCGATGGAAGATTTTATGAAGCTAACCCGGATTCCGGTCATCATTTATTATGGCGATAATATTCCTGCCTGGCCAGATCCGAACCCGGGAACTGATGGCTGGCGTGCCCGTCTTGAAATGGCTCGTCTGTGGCGCGATGCCGTGAACCGTCATGGTGGCGATGTAACTGTGGTGCATCTTCCTGAAATCGGAATTAAAGGCAATACGCATTTCCCGTTTTCAGATTTGAATAATGTGGAAATAGCCGACCTGATGTCGAACTGGTTGAAAGAAAAAGGATTGGATAAGTGATTGTAGAATAGAAATTATACGAGAGAAAATTGATTATGAAAATAAATATCAGAAACCATTTTTATGCTGTTGTGCTTTTGACAATTGCAATTGCATCTTCAGGACAAACAAAACCTGCCAATCCTTTTGGTCTGGTTTACGACGATGCAATTACCGAAAATGTATCTGGCAAGGTGAATATCCATCTGGTAACTTATAAATTGAATGGCCTTGAGATCTCGGCCAACGTTTACACACCTGCCAATTACGATCCGGCTAAAAAATATCCTGCAGTGGTGGTAGCTCACCCCAATGGCGGCGTAAAAGAGCAGGTGGCCGGATTGTATGCGCAGCGTTTGGCCGAATCGGGTTATATCGCTATTGCTGCCGATGCTTCGTACCAGGGAGCCAGTGGTGGTGAACCACGTAATGTCGACAAGCCGGCCAATCGCATTGAAGACATTCGTGGAATGGCAGACTTTATAACCCAATACAAGGGAGTTGATGCCGATCGACTGGGTGTATTGGGTGTTTGTGGTGGTGGTGGTTATACCTTAAAAGCAGCCCAAACCGACAAACGTTTTAAAGTGGTTGCTACCCTGAGCATGTTTAATTCAGGCCTGGTAAGGCGGAACGGATTTATGAACTCCCAACTTTCTACCATTCAGGACCGGTTAAAACAAGCTTCGGAAGCAAGGGCCGCGGAAGCTGCAGGTAGTGAAGTGCGCTACGCTGCCGATACCGAAATTACCGATGAAATGGCCGACAAAATGCCTTTTGACCTGTATCGCGAAGGTCATTATTATTACCACAGGACCCATGCGCACCCCAATTCCACCTTCAGGTACACCATGAGCAGCCTGCTCGATCTGATGGAATTTGACGCTGCCACCAACATGGATATAATCAATCAGCCTTTGCTGATGATGGTGGGCAGCAAAGCCGACACCTATTACATGACCGACAGTGCTTTCAAGCTTGCGACCGGTACAAAAGAGAAAGAATTGTTCCTGATTCCGGGAGCTACCCACATTCAAACCTATTATGTTCCTGAATATGTAACTCAGGCAATGAACAAACTCAATGCGTTTTTTGGCAAATATTTATAAAACCGGGCTTTTTTAAGCCTCCCCTCTCGGGGGAGGTTTGGAGGGGGCTATTAAACACGACCAATATGAAAACATCACTTCTCGGACTACTTCTGATCATCTTGAGTGCGCAATTGTCCCTCGCACAAAATTCTGTGAAAAAGAGTTTCACTGCGGCAGAGCAGGAAGTTGTTAACCTTTCCAAAGAAAAATGGCAGTGGATGGCCGAAAAAAATGTGGATAAGCTTGCTGCTTTATTCGATGACAGGTCAAAATTTGTCCACATGAGTGGAAGTTGGAAAAAGGATGAGGAGCTTGATATCATTAAAACCGGAAGAATTTGGTATAAGAATGCTATTGTTCATGATGTTGCAGTAGAAATATTCGGAAAAACTGCTATCGTTTGGAACCGAATTACGCTCGAGGCCATTGTCCGGGATAATGAGGCAAAAAATGAATTTACAGTAACCGAAATCTATCAAAAAAAAGGTAAAGCCTGGAAACTGTTGGACTTAACATTTAGCAGTGTGCGGGATACCCATACCATTGCTCATTAGCTGATTCAATTATTACCGATTCGTCACTTTGTTATCGCTTGCAGCAAGTGAATAGCAAGCAGTGATTATGCTCTGATGACATCTAATGTTAACATCGATTTATAGATCAAAGGAAATTAATTTAAAAAAGTATCAATTATGAAAGCAACAATTATCGGACTGTTTTTAATTATCGCAGGTGTGCAAGGTTGTTTCGCCCAAAATTCAACGACAGATCAGGAAATCATAAATCTTTCCAAAGAAAAATGGCAGTGGATGGCCGACAAAAATGTCGATGAGCTGACAAAACTCTTTCACGAAAAAGCGCAGTTTGTACACATGGGAGGTTCATGGGGAACCGAACAGGAACTTGGCATTATCAAAAGTGGTGGAATCTGGTACAAAAAAGCGGATATCCATGAAGTATCGGTAAATATTATTGACCAAACTGCTATTCTTTTAAATCGGATCGATCTGTTAGCCGTTGTTGGGGGAAACGAGGTCACCAATCCGTTTATGGTTACCGAAGTGTATATTAAACAGGGGGATAGCTGGAAGCTAGGCTCCTTGTCATTCACCAGGTTGATGACTCCTGGCGGTCATTAATAAAACTTTATAACTCAGTAAAATGAAAAAAATATTCGCAGGTTTAGTCTTTTTGATTAGTTGCACCTTGCATGCTCAGCAAACGGGTGTCAAAAATTCTCCGGAATCAGCACCTAAAGTTCGTACCTCCTCCGGAATCGTTCGTGGTGTGACCGATGGCGGCGTTACCAGTTTCAAAGGTATTCCTTACGCAGCAGCACCGGTAGGCGAATTTCGCTGGCGTCCGCCGCAACCTGTCATTGCGTGGGAAGGTGTGCGCGATGCAGGCAAGTTTGGTGCAAGCTGTGCGCAGGCCGGTTGGGGTGCTGCTCAGGGAACCATTCAGGCTGGGTCGTCGGAAGATTGCCTGTTTCTGAATTTGTGGCTACCTGCTGGAACCAAAGCCGATGCAAAACTGCCGGTTATGGTGTGGATTCATGGCGGCGCATTCGTGATGGGTGCCGGCTCTCAGAGAGACGACGATGGAAATCAGTTTGCCAAAAAAGGTGTTATTCTGATGACCTTCAACTACCGTCTGGGGCGTCTGGGTCATTTTGCATTTCCTGCATTGAGTCAGGAGCATCCGGAGGAACCGAAGGGAAGTTATGCTTTCATGGATCAGATCGCGGCACTCCAATGGGTAAAGCAGAATATCGCTGCATTTGGGGGCGATCCGAATAACGTAACCATTTTTGGATTTTCGGCTGGCGGCGTTTCGATACACTCACTCCTGACCATTCCGGCAGCGAAAGGTCTTTTCCAGAAGGCAATCAGTCATTCTGGTGGTGGCCGTGATGGCGTTCTGACAGGCCGTCCGATCAACAAGGAAAATGCAAGTCAATATTACCCGGTTTCTGCTGTAACCATCGGAATAAATTACGCAAAAAAACACGACATTGAAGGAACAGATGCAGCTGCTCTGGCTAAACTGCGTGCCCTGAAAGTGGAAGAGATTGTGGATGGTGGACAGGAAACAGATGGACAGGGCGGTCCGCGTATTTATTCAGGCCCGATATTGGACGGCAAACTGGTTGTAGAAACAGCCCAGAGTGCCTACAAAGCTGGTCGGCAGGCACGTGTTCCACTTATGATTGGGAATAACAGTGCTGAAATTGGAGGAGGCTTTGTGAATGCAAGCAGTTCGAAGGAAGAACTGTTTTCGATGTTCGGAAAGCTGGCTGATGAGGCAAAAGCTGCCTATGATCCTGATGGAAACAAAGAATTTGCTGAAGTACAAACAAGGTTTAACACGGATAAGGTTTGGGCTGAGCCTGCCCGGTTCGCCGCAAGTTCTTTTGCCGCTGTTGGTGAGCCAGCCTACATTTTCCTTTTTTCATACGTGCCTGCTGCCATGAAGGAGCGAATGAAATATGGCCCGGGTCATGGGGCTGACATTTCGTATACGTTCGGCAATCCGGGTGCTGGTGGCTTCGGACCGCCTCCACCACCTCCGACCGCCGAGGACAAGGAGGTCGCCAGAATAATGAATACCTATTGGGTGAACTTCGCCAAAACTGGTGATCCGAATGGAAAAGGGTTGCCGAAATGGCTGGTTTATTCTCCTGAAACAAACGAAATTCTTGATGTGCAACCCGATGCTAAGGCAGTTGGTAAAACCGATCCCCGGAAAGCAAGACTTGACGTAATTGAAAAGGCAGTGAACATGGGGGACAAATTACAACCAAACGGCATTTAACCGGAAATGGGAAGCAATGAAAAATTGCGAAACATGGAAGTAATTATTCAGAAACAGGAATCTTGATCAGGAGCAGTGAAATTTTCGCAAATCAGGATTCCTGTTCGTTCAGTAAAACAATAGAAATATGAAACGAGCATGTTCGTTAAACGCAAACACGGATGAATATCTCACCTGCGAGTTCCATCCGGCCATTAAAAAACAAATTATATCCGGATGAAAACAATTTCAATCAAAACATTAATAGGATTTGTGATTCTGACAAGTTGTTTTTCCTTTACCCTGAAAGCAAATGACCAAATGAATAAAGACGTACTATTAAGTTCCAAAGAACAAAGTATTGTTTCAATCGCTGCTTTAACAGCAAAGGGCGATTTACTGAATTTGAAAACTGAGCTAAATAATGGTCTGAAATCAGGACTAACCATCAACCAGATTAAAGAAGTTCTGGTTCACCTGTATGCGTATTGCGGGTTTCCGAGAAGTCTTCGCGGATTGCAAACGTTTATGCTGGTGCTCGATGAACGAAAAGCCAGTGGAATTACTGATATTCAAGGAGAAGAAGCATCTCCAATTCAGGATGAACGAAGCAAATACGAGCGAGGCAAGGAGATTCTGGAAAAACTTACAGGAGCACCACAGGATGGACCTAAAACAGGATATGCGGCCTTTGCTCCCGAAATAGAAATATTTCTCAAAGAGCATCTGTTTGCCGATATTTTTGAACGCGATGTGTTAAGTTTCTCCGAAAGAGAGCTGGTTACCATATCGGTACTTGCCAGTCTGGGAGGCGTTGAACCCATGCTTCGGAGTCATTTGGGCATCTGCCTCAACGTAGGCTTAACTCCGGAAAAGCTGCACCAATTCATAAACATTATAAAATCAACCGTGGGAGAAAACGAAGCCCGGGATGCTCAGGTTGTTTTAAATGAAGTTCTCAAAAACAGACCAGCTAAATAATACGAACGATTTAAAAATGTTACGATGAAGAAATACCAAATTAAATACATTCCGCTTTTTCTGATTATCCTGATTTCAGCTTGTAATATGGGGAATAAATCAAACGAAACAAGCGTGCAAAGTGAACCGGTTTTTGCAAAAGGCGAAAAACTGATCAGTACTAATTTTACCGGTACGGTGTGGCTAAACATGATGGGTGCTAATGACAGCACCATAAATGTCAGGTTTGGCAATGTGACTTTCGAACCAAAAGCACGGACAAACTGGCATTCTCATCCGGGGGGACAGATTCTTTTGATCACCCGGGGCAAGGGTTATTATCAGGCAAAAGGTCATCCGGCACGACTACTGCACCAGGGCGATTATGTAGAAATACCACCAGATGTCGTGCACTGGCATGGTGCTGCTTCAGACCGTGAATTTGCGCACATAGCCTTGAGCCTGAATAACGATAAGGGAGGAGCAGTCTGGTTAGGGCCGGTAACAGATGAAGAATACAATACAATCAACAAGTAAAAAAAGATGCAAAAAGTAGTATTAAACAATGGAGTGGAAATGCCCTTGTTAGGTTTCGGGGTATTTCAGGTTACGGATCAGAAAGAATGTGAAACCAGTGTCATCCATGCCATTGAAACCGGTTATCGGTTAATTGATACCGCTGCTTCCTACCTAAATGAAGCAGCGGTCGGAAATGCGATAAAAACTTCCGGAGTGAACCGGGAAGAGTTATTTATTACCACCAAATTATGGGTACAGGATGCAGGCTATGAAAACACGAAATCATGGAAACAACAATTCAAAAACGCAAATTAGGAAACAGCGGACTTGAAGTTTCGGCTCTCGGTCTGGGCTGCATGGGCATGAGCTTTGGTTATGGAACCATTGCCGACGAAAAGGAAATGATTTCGATGATCCGGAAAGCGGTCGACATGGGTGTCACCTTTTTTGATACTGCCGAAGTTTATGGACCATACACGAATGAAGCTCTGGTTGGAAAAGCACTCTCGCCGATTCGCCACGAGGTGGTTATTGCCACTAAGTTTGGCTTTCAGTTTGACCCCGATACGAATGCGACACTGGGCCTGACCAGTCGCCCCGAACACATTAAAACGGTTGTCGAAGGATCACTCCGGCGACTCAAAACCGATTACATCGATTTGTATTATCAGCACCGGGTTGATCCGCAAGTGCCGGTCGAAGATGTTGCTGGTGCTGTGAAAGACCTTATTCAGGAAGGAAAAGTAAAACATTTCGGCCTTTCAGAAGCTGGTGTAAAAAACATCCGTAAAGCTCATGCTGTGCAGGCGGTTACGGCGCTGCAAAGCGAGTATTCATTGTGGTGGCGCGAACCCGAAGCTGAAATTATTCCCACACTTGAAGAACTGGGGATTGGCCTGGTGCCTTACAGTCCGCTTGGAAAGGGATTCCTGACTGGCAAGATGGACGAAAACACCACTTTCGAAAGCAGCGATTTTAGAAGCACAACTCCACGGCTGGCACCCGAAAACATCAAGGCAAATCTTGTTTTTGTTGATTTTCTGCGAAAAATAGCTGAAAAGAAAAGTGCGACTCCTGCACAGATTGCTCTGGCCTGGCTGATGGCGCAGAAACCATGGATCGTTCCAATTCCCGGAACAACCAAACTGCATCGCCTGGAAGAAAACCTAGGATCGGCATTAATTGTATTTACTCCGGAAGAAATTCAGGAGATTGAAGTCGAAGCTTTGAAAATTAAACCTCAGGGCAACCGCTATTCAGAAGGAAGTGCACGAATGATCGACCGGTAATTATAAAATATTCAATTAGTGAGGGTGTGACTTTGAAGTCACGCCCTCACTTCATCCAAATCGATCTTTTTTCGCTCTTTGTTCTCTGTGGTAAATCAAATTTCAATCGAATGAAAAACGTAATCATCCTTGGTTCAAGTGGCCAGATTGCCAGACAGGTCACCGATATCTTAGTAAAATTCAACGACATTAACCTGACTCTTTTTGTGCGCAAAAGAAGCCGGCTGAGCCACAAAGACCTTTCAAATTACCACATCATCGAAGGCGACATTCTGGACTACGAAACCTTGAAAAAAGCCATTTCAGGACAGGATATTGTATATATAAACCTTGCAGGAAACCTGGGGCCCATGGCTCAAAACATAGTAAAAGCCATGAACGAAACCGGTGTGAAACGAATCATTGCCATCAGTTCCATCGGGATTTACGATTCGCCTTTAAGATCGGTTCTGGTTCCTTACCGCAGATTCAGGATCAGTTTGGGATTTAATTTCGGGATTGGTATAAAAACAAAAAGGTAGAACCTCTGTCCTACCTTTTCTCTCTTAAACTAACTAACCTAACTAAACCTAAACTTATGAAAAAAAATGTA
>JBASYJ010000255.1:0-46623 GCA_049277435.1 Prolixibacteraceae bacterium | reverse complement strand
GTTCCATTTCTGAATTTGATGAGTGCCCGTTCGCGGTCTTTTTGTTCCATTCCGCCATAGAATAAACCGTGACCAATGTTTTCATCAGTCAAAAAATCACTTACCTCCTGAATAGTATCCTTAAAATTGCAGAACACAATTCCGGGCTGATCACCCAGATGACAAAGCAAATCAGCAAGCATTTCAAGTTTATCGTTCGAAGCAGCAAGTACCGTTTTTACCTTCAGTTGCGAAGTTCCCTCATGGAGATAATCGATGTATTTTGGATTTTTAAGCGCCACAAACTTCGGGATTTCAACTTCCTGAGTCGCCGAAGTCAAAATCTTTTTCCGGACATTGGGCAGCAGCGAAATTATATCTTTCATTTCGGCTTCAAATCCAATCTCCAGCGACTTGTCGAATTCGTCGAGCACCAGCGTGCTGATAAATTCTGCTGAAAAATTATCCCGGCGTAAATGATCTGCAATCCTGCCTGGAGTTCCGATCAGGATCGCCGGACGATGTTTGATTTCCACTTTATCTTTCGATCCTGCCCTGCCACCATAAACCGCATTGGCTTTGTAGCCGGTACCCATTTCGCGGATCACCTGCTCAATCTGAATGGCCAGTTCACGCGATGGAACCACAATGAGGGTTTGAACTTCAGGACAGTTTATATCCAGTTCTGAAATAACAGGCAGCAGAAAAGCTAAGGTTTTACCCGTGCCCGTCGGTGAAAGGAGCACAATTTCAGGATTGGAAAGAATGGTTTCCTGAGCTTCTTCCTGCATAGCATTCAATTTCTCGATGCTCAGTTTTTCCAGAATATTCGTTTGATTTTTAATCGGACTTGTCATCCGGCAAAGGTAAAGTTATTTAAATGCAATGCTGATCAGAAATAAAGGTTTATCCATTTACCTGAATAAGTCAATTTCACAATCCATATTTCCCTTTCCTATCTCCTTATTTTTTCGCAATTTTGAACTTCGTTTAAACCACAAACAAATAAAACATGAATCTCAAACCAATTCTTGTAATGGCACTTCTGTCCATTATTCTTCTGGCAGGCTGCCAGAAAAAAGATCCCAATCTGATGACAACTTCTGAAATTTCTGCCGACTGGACTTTCCGGCAGGCCGACAAAGACGAATGGTTGCCTGCGACTGTTCCGGGATGCGTCCACACCGATTTACTGGCTAACGGAAAAATTGAAGATCCGTTCTACCGGCTGAATGAACACCAGCTGCAATGGATCGATAAGGTGAACTGGGAATATAAAACAACCATTAACATTGATGAAACAACTTTTAAGCGCAACCGGATTGCCCTGGATTTTAAAGGGCTCGACACCTATGCCGATGTTTTTGTGAATGATTCGCTGGTACTTTCGGCCGATAACATGTTTCGCGAATGGATGGTGGATGTGAAGTCTAAACTAAAATTAGGCACGAATGATCTTCGGATCTTATTCCGTTCTCCGATCGTTGAAGGACTTAAAAAATACGATGCCAACGGCTACGTAATTCCAGTTTCAGACAACGATCAGGCTGTAAATGGCGAAGTTCCTGAAGGGAAAATGGTTTCGGTATATACACGCAAAGCTGGTTATCATTTTGGCTGGGACTGGGGCCCCCGACTGGTTTCAAGCGGTTTGTGGCGTCCGGTTTACCTGACTGTCTGGGACGATGCGCGCATCGAAAACCTGCAATTGAAACAGAATTCAGTTTCAGAAACAGAAGCCAAACTAACTGCTTTATTCGAAATCGAAGCCAGTGAAGCCGGAAACGCAAAAATCAGCATTGAAAATGACGGAACCGAACTGGCACAAACCGAGGTTAAACTTACTGTAGGCACCTCAACGTATTCGGTGGATTTTAAAATTGATAATCCTAAACTTTGGTGGACCAATGGTTTGGGCGAAGCGCATTTGTACACCCTCAAAGGGAAACTGGCAATCGGCAGCCGGACGACCGAAAAATCGGAACGCATCGGAATCCGGACTTTGGAATTGGTTCGCGACAAAGACGAAAATGGAACTTCATTTTATTTCAGGCTGAATGGTGTAAACGTATTTATGAAAGGCGCCAACTACATTCCGAACGATATTTTCCCTGCCCGTGTCACCGACAAAATGTACGAAAATGTAGTTCACACCTCGAAAATTTCCAATCTGAATATGCTGCGCATCTGGGGTGGTGGAATTTACGAATACGATAAACTGTACGATTTGTGCGACGAAAACGGAATTCTGATCTGGCAGGACTTTATGTTCGCCTGCGCCATGTTCCCGGGAGATCAGGCTTTTCTGGAAAATGTGAAACAGGAAGCAACCGACAACATCAAACGTTTGCGCAATCACCCAAGCATTGCGCTGTGGTGCGGGAACAACGAGATTCTGGCTGCCTGGTTTGGCTGGGGCTGGAAACAGAAAGAAGAAGCTAAAAGTCAGGAAAATGCGGATAAAATCTGGAAATCGTACACCGACATTTTTCATCATATTCTACCTGAAGCCGTTGCAGCCAACGATCCCGGCCGCAGTTACTGGGATTCATCACCATCTTCAGGAATGGGAATTCCGGCTGATCTGACCAACGGAGACGAACATTACTGGGGAGTTTGGTGGGGTAAAGAACCATTTAAAAACTATGCCACCCACATTGCCCGCTTTATGAGCGAATACGGATTTCAATCGTTTCCTGAACTGAAAACCGTGAAACAATATGCCACTCCTGAAGATTACGATATTTATTCGGAAGTGATGAAATCGCATCAGCGTTCGTCGATCGGAAACGGAACCATCGAATATTACATGCTTCAGGATTATAAAAAGCCAAAGAATTTCGAATCGTTCCTGTATGTCAATCATGTCCTTCAGGCTGAAGGAATTAAATTTGCGCTAGAAGGACACCGCCGGGCAGCACCATATTGCATGGGCAGCCTGTACTGGCAGATTAACGATTGCTGGCCGGTTGCATCCTGGAGTTCGACTGACTATTACCAGCGCTGGAAAGCTTTGCAGTATTTTGCAAAGAAAGGCTTCGAGCCGGTTTTGGTTTCGCCCTATATAGATAAAGATTCGTTAAAAGTTGACATTATCAACGACAAGCTGAATGATATAAAAGCTAATTTGGTGGTTAAAGTGCTTGATTTTGAAGGCAACGAAATCTGGAAACTGGTGAAAGAGGTTGTGGTTCCGGCAAATTCGGGCAATACTTTTTATGCCTCAAAAACAGCTGAATTCCTGAAAAACATTCAGGTTAATCAGCAATTTTTAAACGTCGAATTAGTTGAGAATGAAACTGCAATATCGACTAACACCCTGTTTTTCAGACCAATAAAAGAGGTTTTACTTCCAAAACCGGACGTTAAATTTGAAATAAATGCGGTTGATGGCGGTTTTGACATCACCCTGAAAACCGACAAACTGGCTAAAAACCTGTACATGACGATTGGTGATGAGGAAGGATTTCTCGGAGACAATTATTTCGATTTGATTCCGGGAAAAGAAGTGAAAGTAAATCTGCAGACCAAAATATCCAAAGAAAAACTCCAGGAGGTTTTTGCGATCCAAACACTTGATGGCGCTTTCTGATTCTTTGATGAATTGAGCACCTAAAAATGCCGGACAGTTTTTTTATTTCAAATTGTCCGGCATTTCCTGAAATATCGGGGTTGAAGAAGAAATCTACCTGTATCAATTTCCTGATTACATTCGAAAAAAAACGATCAGATTAGATGATTTCTGATTTCAAATTAGCATGAAAATGCGCTGCCAAACATATCGCAATTAATTATGAAAAACATTTTTATATTTGAAAGAATAAACTTTGTTTTATTAACTTTGTTTTGCACATTTTTCACCCTTATCTGATTATGGATTACAATTTTATTGGCAAAACGATTTTAATCGTTGAAGACGAAAAAGTGAATCAGTTTTTTTTCGAAAAAGCATTAAAGAAAACTCAGGCTAATTTATTTTTTGTTCAGGATGGGAAAGAAGCCATAGAAATGGTAACAGAAAATTCTGAAATCGACGTGGTATTAATGGATATACGGATGCCTCGAATGGATGGATTTGAGGCAACCCGTCAAATCAAGGAAATAAATCCCGAATTGCCAGTTATCATTCAAACCGCAAATTCAAGAACTTCAGTGTTGGATGACGCTGAAAAAAGCGGATGTAATGACCTAATTACCAAACCAATAAAAATCGAAAAACTTCTTTTAATTCTGAAAAAGCACCTGATTTACTAAATAAATCAAAATCCGATCAAGCTATCTTCAGGATAAAGGGGGATAAAATGCATTCCTGAAGTGTTCCAATTCATAGCCTTTTCCGAGGAATATAATAGAAATAACATCGAAACGGGTATCCAGATTGATATCTTTCTCAAAAATATAGGCTTCCGCCGCATTGACCAAAAACCGGATTTTTTTATTTGAAACTGCTTCAGATGGGTGTTCATAAGAATCTGTCCCACGCGATTTTACTTCAACGATAACCAGCTCATTGCCATCTCTCGCGATGATATCAATTTCGAGATGACTGGAAAACCAGTTCACTTCAAGAATCTCAAAACCCAGTGATTTTAAATGCTGAACGGCTAATTCTTCACCTTTGTTTCCAAGTTCAGAGGCTTTACTCATGATGTCTGGCGGATTAAACGGCAGCTATCGGCGACTTCCAACTGATAGTTTGAGCCCAGCATCAGGGAAAGATTTTTAGGAACATGACCTGCAGGAAAATCGAAACAAACCGGGAAATGATAATCCTGCACAGTTTCCAGAATAATTTCATACGCCGTTTTACCAAAGGGACTGTCGTTATCTTTCAAATCGGTAAAACCTCCAACCACGAGCCCTGCCAGATCTTTGAGCTGTCCGGAGTGACGCAGGTTTTGCATCATCCGGTCGAGGTGATAAAGATATTCCGACAAATCTTCGATAAACAGTATTTTGCCTGAAGTTTGAAGTTGCCAGGGAGTTCCCTGCAAACTGTATATCAACGATAAGTTTCCGCCTATTAATTCTCCGGAAGAAGTTCCGCGACGGTTTAACGGATCGGCAGCCAATTCAAATTTTGACCTTCCGGAAGAAAGTAACTCCATCAGGCTAAAAAAACTTTTTGACGGCTTCCTGTTATCCAGAAAAAAGGAAGGCATCGCCCCGTGAATGCTGGCGATCCCCATATTATTCAGAACAGCATGAAGGACAGTTACATCGCTAAATCCAACCAGCCATTTCGGATTTCTCAGCAATGGAGTAAAATCAAGTTTATCTAAGATCCGAATGGTTCCGTAGCCGCCGCGTGCACAGATGATGGCCTTAGTTTCCGGATCATCGATTGCTTCCTGCATATCAGCTGCCCGTTGTTTATCGGTTCCTGCATACTGGAAATTACGGTCGAACACATGGTTTCCGGGAATAACTTCGAACCCTTCATCCAGCAACAGTTCAATACCGGGAAGCACTTTGTCTTTCTGGACTTTTCCGGCAGGAGATACAATACGAATCCGGTTGCCTGGCTGAAGAAATGGAGGAATGATCATAAATTGATTTTTTCAGGTCAATCAAAAGTCATAAAAAAAAACAGATGAACAAAATATGCAGATCAGTTTTTCAGGTACAAAAAAAGGAATGACGCCCCGAAACCGGATCGTCATTCCTCAAATTTCAATTCACAAATTATTTGTTCTATTTATTTTTCAGAATATCCCTGATCTCACCAAGTAAAAGTTCTTCCTTCGTAGGTGGTGGCGGAGCTGGAGCCACAACCGGAGCAGGTGCTTCTTCTTTTTTCTTCATCGCATTCATGACCTTAATCATCATAAAAATGGCAAAAGCAATAATCAGAAAGTCAACGGTAACCTGGATAAAATTTCCATAATTAATCGAAACCGCAGCAGTTGTCACTTGACCGGCAGCATCAAGAACCGGATCTTTAAGTACAATTTTCAAATCAGTAAAAGAGACCCCACCCATAAGCAAGCCAATAGGAGGCATAATTACATCGGAAACAACCGAACTTACAATTTTACCAAATGCACCACCAATTATAATACCCACTGCCATGTCAACCACATTTCCGCGCATAGCAAAAGCTTTAAACTCATCAACCATTTTCATAAGTGTAAATTTTAAGTTTAATGACTTAACTATTTAGTTTAACTAATTGTTTAATAAAAAAGTTGAACGGTTCAATTATATTTTAAATATTTTTCAGGATTATAAATTACACATAATTTCTGAGACTGCATTTCTATTTGAAATTTATTATTCCCAAGAATCTCTCCATCTGCCTCACCAGCAATATTTTGATCTGCCGAAATTGAAACATGAGAAGCCAGATGAGTGGATACCCGTTTATCTTTAACAAATTTTCCGGAATATAATCCGGCAAGATTCCTGAGTATTCCGAAAATGCCTATTTTGCGAATAATCGTAACCTGAAAAAGTCCATTATCCGGAATTGCATCAGGTGCCTGCATCATACCCCCACCGTTAAATTTACCGATCCCAATACTGGCTGAAAATATCAGTTCATTAATTTCCTGATGATCAATAACAATACGCATTTTCCCGGTCTTATAATTAAAAAAGCTGGAGCCAAGTGCCTGAAGATATAAGCTCAGGCCTTTCTTCCCTTTATCTTTTAAGTTGTTTGTTTTTTCGGCAACCAGGGCATCAAATCCAAAACCTGCCATATTTGCGAAATAACAGGTATCTGCTGAATGGTCATCTGTAAATTTAATCCGGCCAATATCCTGAAGCATGGTTTGACCCTGATTGATAATTTCAGCAGCTTTGTAATAATGATTGGGAATCCCGAAAGTTTTTATCCAGTCGTTGCCTGTCCCAACCGGAATCATTCCAAGTACAATTTCTTCAGGAGCACAGGAATTTTGGGTATAAATGCCGTTTACCGCTTCGTTGAGGGTTCCATCCCCACCGGCGACAATCAGGTTTCGGTATCCATCAGAAATGGCCTGAATGGTGAGTTCAATGATATGTTTTGGAAATTCGGAAACGGCAAAACGATAGCTTATATCGGATTGTTTGAGTATTTTAAGTATCTCTTCCTGATCTTTCTTGCCTCTGCCCGAACCTGCATGCGGATTTAAAATGACAAACCATTCTTTTTTCTGGAAATTCCCCATATTTTGAGATTGAAAATCGAGCTATCAAGATATAGAAAATTGTTATCAGAAAAAAGACAGACCATTCAGGAATAATTTAAGTAAATAACAACCGAATAATGAGGTAATGAAGTCTTTAGCCCAAAATGATTTCAGCCAGTTCGTCAACCGAATCCACCAGGTGATCCGGATCACAACTATTCAGTTTCTCAATCGTTCCAAAACCATAGGTAACAGCAATGTTTGAAATTTCATTTTCTTTGGCGCCAATCATGTCATAATGTGTATCGCCAATCATGACCACTGAATCCGAAGCCGGAATCCGGTTTCTTTTCATCAGTTCAGCAATCAGCTGGCCTTTTCCTGAATGTTTACCGGAAGCTTCGGCACCAATCAAATCATCGATGTACCGGTCGAATTCGAAATGCCGGATAATCATCCGGGCATATTTTTCGAGTTTCGATGTCACCACATAAATCCGTTTTCCGGAGAGGTGCAATTCTTCGAGCAATTCGCTGATTCCGGGATACGGAATATTTTCGTACAAGCCTTTTTCTCCAAAATATACCCTGAAATGTTCGACGGCCAGTTCGGTATTTCGTTCGTTCAGGCCAAACAGGTTTTTAAATCCATCCTGAAGAGGCGGTCCTACAAACCGTTCGAGAATCTCATCCGTATAGCCATCAATTTGCATTTGCCGAAGGGCATATTTCAACGAATTGCCAATTCCTAAGCGGGGATTGGTTAATGTTCCGTCAAGATCAAAAAGGATATGTGAAAAATTGGGCATATGGAGCGTTTAATTTTGATCAGAATAAAGTTTACTATTCAAGTTCCGAGGGCCGGTTCCGCTTTTTCAGGTAATAATGCCAGAAAAAGTAAACGGCAAGCGACCGGTACGGTTTCCAGTTTTCAGCCAGGATAAGAATTTCCTCTCTTGTTTTTGCTTCCGTCAATTCTTTCACGGTATTCACCAATGCAATATCGCCGATCGGAAAAACATCTGGTTTCTGCAGGCAAAACATCAGATAAACATCCGTTGTCCAATGACCTATACCTTTAATAGCGGTCAGTTGTTGCCGAATTTCGTGCTCAGACAATCCCGTCAATTCATCCAGGTTAATTTTGTCCTGAAGGATTGCTGCTGATAACTCCCGAAGATATTTTGCTTTTTGACGGCTGATCTGACAAGTTCTCATTTCCTCGTCAGAAAGTTTGAGGATATTCGAAGGAGTAAACTCACCCAAAAAATCATTCAGTCTCAGAAAATGTGCATTTGCCGATGCCAGGCTCACCTGTTGTTCGAGGATAATTTTTGATAAAGTGACAAATCCTTGTGGCCTTGTCCAGTTTGGCGGAATTCCGTATTTACCCTGAATAAAAACAAAGACCGGATCAATTTTTAAAAGCTTTTCAATACTTTCAGGATTGACAATATTCATCAATTTTCAGTTTTTTGGAGAACTTTCATCTTCCGTAAAATTATCCTGCGATCCAGATTCGTTTTTTAGTCCGGCTGGCAGCTTTGGCTTTTTCTTCCAGCAAATCGAAACCGGCCTTCCGGCTTTTCACAAATTCGTTGAATGCTTCTTCTGATTGCCATTCGTCGATAACAAGGAAAATTCCATCACCTTCCCCGCTTTCGAGCACTTCTGTTCCTTCGTATTCCGACGATTGACTGAAGAATTTCACCCAGTCTCCTTTCGGATCGTAAAATTTTTCGAATTTTTCACGTTCCTTGAATTTCACTTTCAATTCCCAAATAACCTGAAACATAACTTACCGTTTTATTGAAAGGCAAAGGTGATAAAAGAATTTCAGAAACAACGAAACATGGTAAAAGGAAAAAGGTTAAAGGCAAAAGGTAAAAGTGGGCAAACGCAAAATTAAGGACCTGATCCGCGGATTATTTTTGTTTCAGATCGGCATCAAACAAATAGGTTTTACCTTTTTCGGTATCAAAAATTACGGTTTTACCGCCGTAGTTCAGGTTGCATTTCTGTCCGGCTTTCGAAAAAACCTCCAGTTTTACCAATTTTCCACACTTCCAGCTAAAGGACAGTTCAAATCCCCCACGGGCACATACTCCTGAAATACTTCCGGAAGGCAAAGCATTCGGTAAAGCCGGAAGAATGGAGATTTCGTTCATCTGACTTTGAACCAGCATTTCGATCATTCCTGCGGGTGCGCCAAAATTACCATCAATCTGGAAAGGCGGATGGGCATCGAAGAGGTTGGTATACGAACCACCGCCTCCGGAATATTCCACACCTTCAATTTGCACCGGTCTGAAAAGTAACTTGATCATGTTGTAAGCGTGGTTTCCGTCGCGAAAACGGGCCCAGTAGTTAATTTTCCAGGCCAGGCTCCAGCCTGTCCCCTCGTCACCACGAAAAATCAGTGATTGGCGGGCAGCCTTCATCAATTCCGGAGTGTCCTTCCAGTTGATTTCGTTTCCGGGATAAACGCCCCACAAATGTGAAACGTGCCGGTGTTTATTTTCAGGATCGTCTTTGTCTTCCATCCATTCCTGAAGCTGACCATATTTACCAATCTGGTTCGGTGCAATTTGGGGCAACATTTCTTTTAGCTTCTTTGCAAAATCCTGATCGGTTCCCAATATCTCTGAAGCCTCAATACAGGAGCGAAACAATGCCCGGATAATTTGGTGATCCATGGTTGGGCCGGCAACCAGACCACCGATTTCAGGAGAATTTGAAGGAGTGCTGATCAGGTATCCGGTTTTCGGATCTTTGATCAGGAATTGGGTAAAAAACTCTGCAGCCCCTTTCATGATGGGATATGCCCGACCGGCCAGAAATTCCTTATCCTGCGTAAACTGATAATGTTCCCACATGTGACGACTTAGCCAGGCCCCGCCAGTGACCCAAATACCATGATTGGAATGATTTATCGGAGCCGCTCCGCGCCAAATATCGGTATTGTGGTGCAGCACCCAGCCCGATGCATGGTAATGTTCCCTGGCAACTATTTTTCCGGTTTCGGCACAATCGGCAATCAGGCTGTAAAGCGGTTCCTGACATTCGGAAAGATTGGTGATTTCGACCGGCCAGTAATTCATCTCCGTATTAATGTTCACGGTCCATTTGCTGTCCCAGGCAGGCGAATTCGAATCGTTCCAGATGCCCTGGAGATTTGCCGGCTGGTTTCCGGGACGGCTGCCCGAGATCATCAGATATCTTCCGTACTGGATATACAAAGCCAGGAGTTGAGGATCGTCGGGTGATTTACTGAACTCGATGATGCGTTCATTGGTCGGTAAATCAACCCTGCTTGTTTCTGTAAAATCGACCTCAAACCGATTGAATAAATTCTGATAATCAACTTCATGAGTATTCCTGACCTGTTCGTATTTTTTCGATTCCGCTGCAGCTATTGTTTGCTGTACTTTTTGCTCCGGATTTCCGCTGACATCATGGTAATTAACGAAATTAGTTGCAGCTGCCAGATAAATCGTAGCTTCTTTTGCTTCTGAAACCGAAAGCTGATTGCCTTCAATCTCAATCAATCCGTCAGAAATAACTTTAAGTGTAGCCACTCCACGTAAAACACCATCTTTCACTTTAACTTTCAGGGTAATTTCATTTCCCGAAGCCGAAACCATTTTCTCTTCATGAATGGCATCCAGGGCCAAAGAAAAATTCAATGCTTTTCTTTTGCTTGCATCCAGGTGAATTGCAATGATCTGATCGGGATTTGAGGCCAGGTATTCCCGGGTATAACTAACATCATCCGATTCATAAGAAACCCTGCAAACCGATTCCCTTAAATCAAGTTCGCGGTGATAATTGGTGTAATAGGATTGATTTTTAAACGTGATGTTTAAATCGCCAAACGATTGATACGCCTTTTGCCCAATCGGAACTCCCATAAATTCATCCATGGCAAGATTTTCGGCTTCTTTTTGTTTTCCGTCGAACAGCAATTGCCTGATCTGTCCCAGATACTGCCAGGCCCCCTTATGGGCATAATCGTTTGGGGCACCGGTCCAGAGCGTTTCTTCATTAAATTGTATCCGTTCGGTTTCGACACCGCCAAAAATCATCGCACCCAGCCGTCCGTTCCCAATGGGCAAGGCTTCAGTCCATTTTGACGCAGGTTTGGTGTACCAAAGTTTCAAATGGTTAGGATCTTCTTTTGCGGAAACTAGGCAGAAGTTTAGAAGGAATATCAGGGGGAAAAACACGGCGGATTTAATTTTCATGAGATATGGTTTTGTAGATTTAGTTTCCAAAGATAATTATTTCAGAAAGTTGACTATCCTGCACCATGCTGTTTTTCAGGAAAAACTCCTGCTTTGCCCTGAATCATCCACCCGGATTTCTTTCTGCTACCATCTGCCACTCAGGCCTTCATCCAATGCTTTCTGATAGTTTTTCAGATTAAATTTATAAAGACCCGGAGCTTTATGTGCAACTCCTGATTTTACTTCATCTAATTTAATCAATATATTATATGCCAGCATCTTTCGCTGGAAATTGCGCCGGTCAAGTTCTTTTCCTAAAATAGTTTCGTAGAGTTTTTGTAATTCGGGCATCGTAAATTTCTCCGGAAGCAAATTGTAACCAACGGGTTGAAAAGTCAACTGTAAACGTAATGTTTCAAGGGCCTTGTCCAGTATCTGGTTGTGATCGAGCATGAGTGGTTTTAGCTCGTCAAGGCTAACCCATTCGCAAATATCGGAAAGCGCATCGGGTTTTGGTAGTACCTGTGAATATTCGACCAACGCGTAAAAACCAACCGAAATAAAACGTTTGCTAAACCAGTCATCATCCGGAAAGCTCATTCCTGATTCACGCATATCCGGAATCGCCGGATTTCGTTTTGATCGCTCCGGATCGCTGAATACGTGAAATTGCTGAAGAAAAATATGAGCTAAACCTGTTCGTTCCTGAAGGACACGAGATGCTGCCACTTCCATCGATTCCTCTTCGCGGACAAACCCACCGGGAAGAGCCCATTCCTGAGAATGTTTCATGTGTAACAACAATACTTTGAGTTGATTTTCGTGAAACCCAAATACGACACAGTCGAGTGAAATATGAGGTAATAAGTCTCTGAATTCTGCCATTCTTTCCATTTCGGCCACAAACCTTTTTTTTTTCGATTGTAATCAGGGTAAAGTAACGAAATTCTGTGCTTAATGCAATTTAACCGGAAATATTTACTTTAACCTGACCCTGATTTACAACAACCAGATTTCCGTAATCATTATTGGATTTAATGGATTGTTTCAATAATTTATCCCGCAAAATCAGATTCATTCTTTAACTATTTATTCATTTAAAAGACATCAGCCATTGAAATTTTGATTTTTATTTGTTGTGATTTAATTGATTACTACCTTTAAAGCCAAAATTGTGAATTGAAAACCTGTGACAAAATCTCTTCAGGAAATAAACTGAACTTAATCCTGCAGGTTTCGCATTTCAAATATCATTTCATCCAAAAACAGAAACTTACTTGAAAGCAACAAGGAAATATTTTGTTCGTCGGTTTTTATCGGCATCACTTCTTATTACTCTTTTTACTTCCGGAGTGCTTTTGATAACTGTAAATGTTTGGAAACAACAACAGTTGTTAACGATTAGCCTAAATCAGAAGCAAAAAGTATTTTCAGAAAAAAGAAATCTGGAATCATCACTCGATGAGGCTGTTTTTGACTTACTGACCATTTCGACCAGCCAATTTTTCAACAGTCACTTACTTGCCCCAGGGGAAAATGATTTTTCTGAGAATAATTTTAAAAATCTGATTGAATCGATCCTGACATATAAACAAAACTATACTCAAATTAGATTTATTGATACCCTGGGGATGGAGAATTTTAGGGTAAACCAGATTAACGGCCATATTATATTTGCAAAAAAAGAAGATTTACAGGATAAATCACAACGCAATTATTTTCAGGAAGGCATTAAACTGAATAGAAAAGAAGTATATATCTCAGAATTTGATTTGAATGTTGAAAAAGGGAAAATTGAAAAGCCTTTTCGCCCAATGATCAGGATATGTAGTCCGGTATTCGACAACACCGGTAAGAAAGTTGGAATTGATGTAATCAATTTCGATGGCAATTTACTTCTTCAAAGATTCCGGAATGCCTCTTTAAATTTTAATGGTGAAAGCTTGCTGATCAACAACCATGGATATCTCCTTTCAGCTAAAGACACTTCAATCCTATGGGGTTTTATGTTTGAAAATAAAAAAGATGTGAATCTGAAAAAAATCTTTCCTGAAGATTTTTTTCAGATTAATCAAACCAGGGAGGGTCAGTTTCACAACAAAAACGGATTATTCACAATCTCCAGTGTTAATCCGATTGCAACACTGGAGGATAAAGCCTTTTATAATTATTTTCCGAAGGATTATTCATGGAAAATCATTTCCTTCATTCCGGAAAATAAATTGTCGTTATCGTATTTGATCCCCTTTGAAATGATCATCTTCCTGTATATTATTATCCTGATTGCCGGGCTGGTCATGTCGTATTATTTTGCCAGCATTTCTGAACGCAAATTTGAGGTTCAAAAGGAACTGGTTGAATCTGAAAAAAATCTTAGGCTTTCCAATCAAACCAAAGACAGATTCTTCTCCATCCTTTCACACGATTTAAAAAACGCATCGGGTGGGATTTACTATTTTTTAGAATTTCTAAATGAAGATTACGACTCATTTACCGATGAGGTAAGAAAATCGCATCTGAAAGATGTTACATTCGCTGCCTCACAACAGAATAAACTCCTATATGAAATATTGGATTGGGCCCGTTTACAGCAAGGGAAGGTTGAATATAATCCGGGCACAATTCTGGTCAAAGAATTATTCGAAAATCAGATTGCATTGGTTGAATTGGCGCTAAAGAAAAAAGGGCTCCGGATAGAATTGGATTTGGATCCTGAAACAACCGTATACGGAGACAATGATATGCTGAAAACTATTTTCCGAAACCTGATCAATAATGCCATAAAATTCTCCTACCACGATGACCGCATTGTTTTATCAGCACGAAGTAAGGCAGAAAAAGTTGAGATGAAGGTGACCGATTTCGGAATCGGAATGAGAGATACTGATGCTGAAAAAATATTTGATGTTGCCTCCAAAGTCCAGCAATCGGGTACAGATAACGAATCAGGTACCGGATTTGGATTGAAACTAGTTGCAGAACTGGTTAAGAAAAACAACGGTACAATTCATCTTGAAAGTGAACTAAAAAAAGGTTCAACCTTTATTCTTTCCTTCCCCTCCGGAAAATAAAAAAAACCCGCCTTCTCGTAAGAAAACGGGTCCGATTTATAGAGAGTAAGCAACCGATCCGCCCGAAAGCGGCACTGAGGCTTACGAAAACCGCACCAACAGTAGTTGGCGCCGTTATAATTTATTCACTTTTGGAACTGTCATCCTGAACTTGTTTCAGGATCTCAACCTATATCAGATCCCGAAATAAATTCGGGATGACCCTTGAAAAATTTTATTTTACCTCCGAACCGTTTTTAACCGGTTGGACAGGCGCCACAAATTTCAGTGAACCGTCGGCATCCTGAGCCATCAGGATCATTCCCTGCGACTGGATTCCTTTCAGCTCTTTCGGCTCGAGATTCACCAGAATACACACCTGTTGCCCGATAATTTCTTCCGGATTGTAATATTCTGCAATGCCCGAAACAACCGTGCGTTTGTCGATTCCGGTATCAATCTTTAGTTTCAGAAGTTTTTTAGTTTTGGGTACCCGTTCGGCTTCCAGAATGGTTCCGGTGCGAATGTCCATTTTGTTGAAATCGTCGAAGCTGCAGTTTTCTTTGGCTGGAGCAGCGGTAGCATTGGCGGCTTCGTTGGCTTTTTTAGTAGCCAGCAGCTTATTAACCTGTTTTTCAATCACCTCGTCTTCGATCTTTTCGAACAGCAATTCCGGAGTATTGGTTTGATGGCCTACCTGAAGCAAATCGGTCCTTCCCAGGTTACTCCAGTTCAGTTCGTCCATATTCAGGAAAACCCGAAGCTTATCCATACTAAAAGGCAGGAACGGAGCGAAAATGATGGTCAGGTTGGCGGTTATCTGCAAACAAACGTTCATGATGGTTTCAACACGCAGCGGATCGGTTTTTACCACTTTCCACGGCTCGGCATCGGCCAGGTATTTGTTTCCAAGCCGGGCCAGATCCATCGCGTACTTTAAGGCTTCGCGGAAACGGTATTGCGAAATGCTTTTTTCAACTTCAGCTTTGATTTTGTTTATTTCAGCTAAAGCAAGCTGGTCTTCAGTAGTCAACTCACCACAGGCAGGAACTTTTCCGGCGTAATATTTCTGGGTCAGCACCAGCGCCCGGTTCACAAAATTTCCGAGTACGGCAACCAGTTCATTGTTATTGCGGGTCTGGAAATCTTTCCAGGTAAAGTCATTGTCTTTGGTTTCAGGAGCATTGGCAGTCAAGACATATTTCAGTACATCTTCCTTGCCCGGAAATTCTTCAAGGTATTCGTGCAGCCAGACTGCCCAGTTGCGCGAGGTGGAAATTTTATCTCCTTCAAGGTTCAAAAATTCATTCGCCGGAACATTTTCAGGCAAAATGAACGAACCTTCGGCTTTTAACATGGCCGGGAATATGATGCAATGGAACACGATGTTGTCTTTTCCGATGAAATGAACCATTTTGGTTTCTTCATCTTTCCACCATTTTTCCCATTCCGGAGTGAGTTCTTTGGTGGCCGAAATGTATCCAATTGGCGCATCGAACCATACGTACAATACTTTGCCGTCGGCTTCGTCAACCGGAACAGGCACCCCCCAATCGAGGTCACGGGTTACCGCTCTGGGCAGCAAACCACCATCGATCCACGATTTGCACTGGCCGTAAACGTTCGATTTCCATTCCTTGTGTCCTTCCAGAAGCCATTCTTTCAGCCAGCCTTCATACTGATCAAGCGGCAGATACCAGTGTTTTGTTTCTTTCAGTTCAGGCGTGTTTCCGCTGATCATCGATTTTGGATTGATCAGTTCGTTGGGACTCAGCGATGTTCCGCAGCTTTCGCACTGGTCGCCATATGCTTTTTCAAAGCCACATTTCGGACAGGTTCCGGTAATATACCGGTCGGCCAGAAACTGCTTGTTCTCAGCATCGTAATATTGTTCCGAAGTTTTTTCAATGAATTTTCCATCCTGATATAATTTCAGGAAAAATTCGGAAGCGGTTTCGTGATGAATCTGATTACTGGTCCGGGAATATACATCGAATGATATTCCGAAACGCTCAAACGAATCTTTGATCATGCCGTGGTATTTATCCACGATATCTTGCGGGGTAACTCCTTCATTCTTCGCTTTCAGGGTAATTGGCACACCATGCTCGTCGGAGCCGCCGATAAAAGCCACTTCCTCTCCGTTCATACGCAGGTAACGGGCATAAATATCGGCCGGAACATACACGCCAGCCAGGTGGCCGATGTGAACCGGACCATTGGCATACGGCAAAGCCGAAGTAATCAGGGTACGTTTAAAGTCAGTCATTACAAATGATTTTATTAAGGCTGACAAAGATAGTTGATTTTTTGAGTCGAAAGAAACAAGTCTTCAGTGATAAGTCTCAGTGTTCAGCAAAACTTAATCCGTCGGCTTTGTTCCGGAAAATAAAGCTTTCAGCTATTGACTTTTTTTGGGCAAATAGTAAAAAAACTCTTCGGTAGGCTTTATAAATATCTTACCGCTCCCTCCGCTATCTGCCCAGCCGATTGCCGATGGGCCGGATGAACCGTTTACTCCCCGTCGTCCGTTGGGGTTTCCGGAGCCCCCTGCACCACCGGAGCCTCCATGCCCCCCACTTCCGTGCATTCCTCCTGAACCTCCTTCACTTCGGGCAGTAAATAAATGTTGATATGGACGGGCATCGTCGGTAAAATGTAGCGTAATATTTCCGCCATAGCCGCCAACTCCGCCCAAACCACCGGCGCCGCCCCAGCCACCATTTCCTCCGGGACCACCGGGACCTTGTTTCACAACTTCAACCACAACATCAATGATTACATCCACATATTCGGTTTCAGTGGTTTCATATTCCACCTCAACTTCGTATTCCTTGCCTTCAGCATCCTTCCGCTTTTTCATTTCCTTCCTGATCACTTTTTTTGTAATCGGTTTTTTGATGGTTTGTTTCTCCATGTGGGTTTCAATCCAGGTTTCTCCTGCCACGCCGTTTCCTCCGGCGCCTCCTGACCCACCTGAACCTCCAAAACCTCCAGATCCTCCGGAAGAACTGATTTTCATGCTCCCGCCTTCAGGATTGATGAGATACCTGTTTTCTTTGCCGGATGATAAATTTTGAACATAAACGTATAACAAATCGGCATTTAAAACTGAATCACGGTAAAGATCTACCCAGATTCCAACATCCGGTCCATTATCGCCAAATTCGCCGTTCTGACCGTTTTGTCCATCCGAACCATGATATCCGGGTGCACCAGAACTTCCGCTGTTTCCAGCCGATCCCTGAAAACCTGAAGAACCAAAAAAACGAAGGTTGTAGGGACGTTTGTAATCCATTAAAATACCAAAAGTATCTGCAACCGATGTATTTCTTTGAGATCTGACAACTAATTCGGCACGGTGTTTTTCGAGTAGCATAAAATCAGGATTGATCGTAAACCTGCCATTGTCCCAATATCCACCTTGCCCCGAAAACCAAAAGTTACCGGTTTCCTGTTTATCCCTCCAATTACTGTAAACCCGAACCATCCGGTTATCAAATTCTGAAATTACTTCTCCCTGAATCTGACTTCCCGGGGATTTTTCAAAATTATTGGTTGGATGCCAGGCTATTTTAGTTTCGTAATTCAGTGGCAGCAACAGTTCTTTTTTTAATGCAGGTTGTTTGCGCGGGAATGCCCTAATGCTGATGTATTTACCTTTGGATGGAATTAATTTTTCACTCACATTAATTCGGCCTGAATAATCAGTCCCACCCGAAACCTCAACTTTATAATTCCACCACCAGGCCGAACCGCCTAACAAACCAATCGTGGATTTCACTTTTCCATTCCGGTGAAACGATTTTATCCCGATCCGGAATGACTCACCCGGGAGAAGCAGTTGCTGATCATCGAAAACAATCTGAATTGAATCGGGTTTGGAAAAGCCGGTACTTCCGGAAGACATTGAACTGAAACAAGTAATCAGGAGTAAAAACAGACCGAATTGGAGAAATTGATTCCGTTTCATCTGGCGAAAGATTAGTGATTGATTTCGTTCGTAATAATTGCTATGCTAAATAGCAAAAATCAAGCCGTAAGATTTTATTCCGATCCAATTCCTGATTTTTTTTTCTTCTGAAACTTAAATTCACGAATTATAATATTTTGATTGTAATAAAAAATCAGTAAAAACTATCAATTCGTAGGTTTTCTCTCTTGAAAACATGAAAAATATCACTAGTTTTACTCGACCTTTTTGAAAACATATGTACAAATCACCTTTATACGGAAAAGAATGGAACTGGCGTAACATTAAAATGGAAACGCGGGAATTAAATATTGATTTGCAGTCGTAAAGGCTGGGAAAAGGGATTTTCTGCATGGATGCAGGAAATCCCTTTTCTTATTTAAAAGATGAAAATCCAAAGAAAAAAAATAAATAAACTACTAATCAAAAAATTACAATCATGGCCAGACAAAAAAAGATTTTCCTCGACGAATCGGAAATGCCCAAACAATGGTATAATCTTGCACCCGACCTTCCAACACCGATGAACCCGCCACTCGGACCCGATGGCAATCCGGTTGGACCCGAGTCGCTTGCTCCGGTTTTTCCAATGAACCTGATTGAGCAGGAAGTTTCGCAGGAACGCTGGATCGACATTCCGGAAGAGGTAAGTCAGATCCTGAAACAATGGAGACCAAGTCCGCTGATTCGTGCCTACGAACTGGAAGCTGCACTGGGAACACCTGCAAAAATTTATTACAAAAACGAAAGCGTTTCGCCTGCCGGAAGCCACAAACCAAATACAGCAGTTCCACAAGCCTGGTACAACAAACAATTCGGCATTAAAAAACTGACTACTGAAACCGGTGCCGGACAATGGGGATCGGCCCTTTCATACGCCTGCGCGCAAATTGGCGGCATCGAATGTAAAGTTTATATGGTGCGTGTCAGTTTCGAACAGAAACCTTTCCGTAAAATCATGATGCAGACCTGGGGAGGTCAGTGCGTTGCCAGTCCAAGTATGGAAACCCAGGCCGGACGCGATATTCTGGCTCAGTTCCCGGATACTCCGGGAAGTCTGGGAATCGCAATTTCGGAAGCCGTTGAAGCTGCGGTAACCGATCCAACCGGCCAGACACGATATGCATTAGGTTCGGTATTGAACCATGTGATGCTGCATCAAACCATCATCGGCCTGGAAGCAAAAAAACAACTGGCCAAAGTTGGAATTAAAAATCCGGACATTGTAATCGGGTGCTGCGGCGGTGGAAGTAATTTCGCCGGAATCTCCTTCCCGTTCATGTACGAGAAAGTGAACGGCGCCAACATTCAGATCATTGGAGCTGAGCCATTCTCTTGTCCAACACTGACCAAAGGTTCATTTGTTTACGATCACGGCGATGTGGCCAAAATGACTCCACTTTTACCTATGCACAGTTTAGGTCATGATTTTATTCCTGCTCCGATCCATGCGGGCGGATTGCGTTACCACGGAATGTCTCCGCTGGTAAGTGCTTCCCTGCGTGATGGACTAATGGAAGCACAGGCCATTCATCAGAGCGAATGTTTCGAAGCCGGATTGTTGTTTGCAAAAACCGAGGGTATTATTCCTGCTCCTGAAACAACCCATGCCATTGCCGCAACCATTCGAGAAGCTTTAAAAGCCAAGGAAGAAGGCAAGGAAAAAGTGATTCTGTTTAATTTAAGCGGACATGGTGCCATGGATTTGCTTGGCTATGATAAATATATGAGTGGACAACTTTCGGATTACGAATATCCGGAACATGAAATTGAAGCCAGCATGAGCAGACTGAAAGGTTATCCAATGCCAAAATAGCCTGAACTTAAATCTACATAGTGAGCGAGAGAAACTTCCAATTGAATTTTCTCTCGCTTTTTTTGCCGCATCATACCTGCTTGCTCATTGTGGTTTAGTCTTTATTTCAATACCTTTATTCAGTCTAAAACCATTAAAATCTAATTATCATGAAGAAAATTCTTGCAGTGCTGTTTCTGGTTGCATCAATCCTTCAGGTTCACAGTCAATCATTTCCCATTGTACCCGAACCATCAGAAAAAAGTATCGGGACCGGAAATTTTATCCTCAATCAAACAAGCTCGATTTCATTCGATGCCTCGAACCCTGAGTTGATGGATATTGCACTTCAGTTAAACGAGTTTCTGAATAAGTTCTATGGATTTACGCTTCCCATAAACCAAAAGACAAATGAAGAGATTCGCTTCAACCTGATTAAATCGCTTCCGCTGGGAGATGAGGGTTACTTGCTAAAAGTGGATAAAAGAGGGATTGTGATCACCGCAAAATCTGCTGCCGGTATTTTTTACGGAACCGAATCCTTGCGGCAGATTCTCCCGGTTCCTTCTGCTGAAAATAAACAGTTGAGTATTTCCTGGGGAGACATCAAAGACCAGCCAAGGTTTGCCTGGAGAGGATTGCACCTTGATGTCGGACGGCATTTTTTCCCGGTCAGTTTCATCAAAAAATATCTCGATTACATGGCCATGTATAAGCTAAACACCTTTCACTGGCACTTAACCGAAGATCAGGGCTGGCGCATCGAAATAAACAAATATCCCAAACTTACCGAAATTTCAAGCTGGCGGGATCAAACGGTAGTTGGTCATGCCAGAAATTCGGACAAGTACGATGGAATGGGGTATGGTGGATTCTACACCCAGAATCAGGCCAGGGAAATTGTCAGGTACGCCGCAGAAAGATACATTACGGTGATTCCTGAAATTGAAATGCCGGGACACAGCAGCGCTGTTCTGGCAGCTTATCCGGAATTGGGATGTACAGGCGGTCCGTACCAGGTTGTGCAAACATGGGGAGTCTTTAAAGATGTTTTTTGTGCCGGGAAAGAAGAAACATTTAAATTTTTGGAAGATGTACTGGATGAAGTTTGCGATATTTTCCCATCAAACTACATTCACATCGGAGGCGACGAATGCCCGAAAGACAGCTGGAAAAAATGTCCCCTTTGTCAGAAACGTATGAAAGATGAAGGTCTGGCCGACGAACATGAATTGCAGAGCTATTTTATTCAACGCATCGAGAAATACCTGAACAGCAAAGGCCGCCAGATTGTTGGCTGGGACGAGATTCTGGAAGGTGGTCTGGCAAAAGGAGCAACAGTTATGTCGTGGCGCGGTATAAAAGGTGGAATTGCAGCTGCTCAGCAAAAACACAATGTCGTGATGACTCCCAGTACTCATCTTTATTTTGACTATTACCAGACGAAAGACACAGAAAAAGAACCGTTATCCATTGGTGGTTATCTTCCTCTTGATCAGGTATACTCTTACGAACCGGTACCTGTAGAATTAACTGCCGATGAACAGCAATTTATTCTTGGTGCACAGGCCAATCTGTGGACAGAATATATTCCATCGACCATGCAGCTCGAGTACATGCTCTTTCCCCGAATTTGTGCCTTAGCCGAAGTTGTCTGGTCGCCAAAAAGCAAACGAAATTTTCCGGATTTTGAAAAACGGATGGAAACTGAATACAGGCGCCTGGATCAGTACAAGGTAAACTACTTCAAAAAGAAATAATGTTTTGATTTGGACTTACATCATAAAGCCTTGTCTTAAACGACAAGGCTTTATGATTTCCGGATATTTTACAAATCTTTTTTAGCGGTACTGATCTTGAAAATGCTGTAAAGCAAACAGTAACCAAAAAGACCGGTTGCCATGATTATTATACCAACGACTCCCCAGTAACTGGCATTAAATACACCCCAGATTGCAATTATCAACCCAATAATAATTCGTAATAAACGATCGATTGCACCTACATTGTTTTTCATGGATTTTGATTTATGTGGTTAGTTTCTTCAAAAATTAAAAAAAATGTTCTTCCAGAATATCAGTTGCCGAAGCGACCAGAATTGGACAAATTGTATCAAACAGATTTCGTTCATTGGCTTCGGCCGAACCTTCCGGAGTTGAAATATTTACCCCGAGCAGTTTTTTACACATGAGTGAACCATGTTTCGCGATAAAAATTTCATTGAATTTACGAACCGCAGCTTTGGCATCAGCTTTTATCTCCGGAAGTGATTTTCCCTCTGTTTGGGCATTCATTCCAAGAGCCATGTAAGCTCCGGTTACAGCTCCGCAGGTTTCGCCCTTGGTCATTCCGCCGCCAAATCCCAGAGAAATTTTCATGGCGGTAGTTTGATCCAGTTTGATTGTTTCAGCATAACTCAGCAGGACCGACTGGGCACAGTTCAGCGTTTTAAAGTTTTCAACAGCTGCATGTGATTTTTTCATGATTAATCTTAATCTCAGGTTAGATTTTATGTGAGTCAATATAATAAAAAAACCCGAAGCTACAGCCCCGGGTTTTGAGTATGGTGTTCATTGTCAAGATTTATTCGCCTCTAACCGCAGCAACACCAGGAAGAACACGTCCTTCGAGGTATTCGAGCAGGGCACCACCAGCAGTTGAAATGTACGATACACCATCGGCAAAACCGAACTGGTTCACACATGAAACAGAGTCTCCGCCACCAACAAGTGAGAAGGCGCCTTTTGATGTTGCTTTCACGATTGCTTCACCAACTGCAATTGATCCAACTGCAAATTTTTCCATTTCGAATACGCCAACAGGACCATTCCAAAGAATTGTGCCTGAATTTTCAATTACTTCTTTGAACATGGCGATGCTGTTCGGGCCGGCATCCAATCCCTGCCATCCTTCAGGAATAGCATTTGCTTCAACCATCTGCGTATTAGCATCAGGGCTGAAAGCATCTGCAGCCAACACATCAGATGCCATATAAATTTTCACACCTTTTTCAGCAGCTTTTTTCTCGATGTTCAAAGCAGTTTCGAGGTAATCCAATTCACAAATCGAATTTCCGACTTCACCTCCGTGAGCTTTTACAAAAGTGTAAGTCATACCACCACCAAGAATCAGGTTGTCCACTTTGTCCAACAGATTTTCGATGATCGTGATTTTTGAAGAAACTTTGGCACCACCCATGATTGCGGTCAACGGACGTTGTGGGTTTTTCAACACTTTATCCAAACTGGCTACTTCGCTTTCGATCAGGTATCCAAACATTTTATCGTTCGGGAAGAATTTTGCCATTACTGCAGTCGACGCGTGTGCGCGGTGAGCAGTTCCGAAAGCATCGTTGATCCAGCAGTCGCCATTGGCAGCCAGTTGTTCTGCAAAAGCTTCGTCGCCTTTTTCTTCTTCTTTATGGAAACGCAGGTTTTCAAGTAACATCACTTCACCTGGTTTTAAAGCCTTAGCCATAGCCTGAACTTCTTCTCCAACACAATCCGGAGCCATTTTTACTTCGCAGCCAAGCAATTCGCTCAGATGACCAACCAGATGGCACATCGAATATTTTGCTTCAGGACCAGCTTTCGGACGGCCAAAGTGAGACATGATAATCGGAGAACCACCTTTTTCGATGACTTTATTGATGGTCTGAACGGCAGCACGCATACGGGTGTCGTCGGTAATCACAAAATTTTCATCGAGCGGCACATTAAAATCGACACGGATAAGTGCCTTTTTCCCAGCGAAATCGTAAGTTTCAATAGTTTGCATATGGATTATAATTTAGAGTTACAAAAATTCCCTTCAAATATAAAGAATATATCACTGAGATTAATTTCAGACATAAACTGGCTTCCTGAATTTAATGTTTGGGTAACGGTTGTTTATGGTGAGCGGGTGACTCGATGTCACCCGCTCACTTTTTCTGCATCACATCCTGTTGAAATCTAAATTTCAGTCAAAACTGGTTTTCGCAAGCGAAATTGCTATTTTTGGGACTCTTCAAATCAAGTAATATGTTTTTTAAAGAAGTTATCGGACAGGAAGGCACCAAACAGCGACTGATTCAGTCGGTTAAAGGAGAACGGATCAGTCATGCCCAGTTATTTGCCGGGCCTTCAGGAACAGGGAAACTGGCGCTGGCCATTGCCTACGCTCAGTATGTTGCCTGCACGAATCGACACGAAAACGATTCGTGCGGAGAATGTCCGTCGTGCAAAAAGTACCGGAAACTGATTCATCCCGACCTTCATTTTGTGTTTCCGGTCATAAAAACCGATAAATTCAAAGAACCGGTTTCTGATAATTATCTGGACGAATGGCGGACCATGATCGCGCAAAATCCGTATTTCAGTGTCGAACAGTGGTTCAGCCAGATTGGTGTCGAAAATAAGCAGGGAATGATTTACGCGCATCAGAGCGAGGAAATTATCCGGAAACTGAACCTCAAATCCTACGAATCGGAATACAAGGTCATGATCATCTGGCTTCCGGAGAAAATGCACGTGGCCTGTGCCAACAAACTGCTGAAAATGATTGAGGAACCTCCGGTAAAAACCTTGTTTGTGCTCATTACTGAAAATGAAGAAGACATCATCAGCACGATCCGGTCACGCTGCCAGCTGATCAAAGTTCCGCCGATCGATCCGGGTTCGATGGAAAAAGCGATCCGTGAACTGCCACAGGCTGAAGGCCGCGAAATCCGGAACATTGTTCATCTCGCCAAAGGAAATTACGGCAAAGCCGTTGAGTTACTGCAACCCGATGAACAAACCCTTTACAACCTGGAAAACTTCAAGGAATTGATGCGGCTATCGTATGGCCGGAAATTTACCGACCTGCTGAAATGGGCCGGACAGGTTGCCGGCATTGGCCGCGAGATGCAAAAAAGCCTTTTAAATTATTTCCTGACCAGTTTACGCGAGAATTTCATATACAACCTGAAGAACAGGGAATTAACTTTCATGAGCGAAGCCGAAGAAGATTTTTCGAAACGATTTTCACCATTCATTAACGAACGAAACATTGTTGAACTGACCGAAGTTTTCGAAACAGCTTTTGCCCACATTGGTATGAATGGAAATCCGAGAATCATATTTACCGATGTAGCTTTTAAAGTCGTAAAACTCATCCGGAAATAACACAGCCCGTTGCTTCACATAAAATATTCCTGAAATCGGGTTTCAGGAAAGAAACAATGGCTGCTAACTTGGTTTTTATCGGCTTTTATAACTATTTTTGCAGCAATGCGGTAACATCCTGTTTATACAGCACTTGTTCAGCATAACTGAAAGTAAAAAAAACCAATTCGAAAGGCGATCATTCCGGATAAATGAACACGAATTTATCTGAAATAGAACTCCCTGAACCGGCTACTTTAACATGCTACTACTATGGATGAACTGAATTTAATCGATCGCGGTTATTGTCACGGGCACGGAGGAACCTGCTCCAAACTTCACGTTTATGACTGGCTGAACGACGTGATCAACATTGCCAATCCGAGCGATCTGGTTGAAGTCCGGTTCAAAAATACCCGCAAAGATTATTTCCGCAACTCCAATAACCTGAAATTAAACCCGGGCGACATCGTTGCTGTTGAAGCAAGTCCCGGCCACGATATTGGCATCGTTACCCTGACCGGCGATCTGGTGATGGAACAGATGAAAAAACACAAAGTTACACTGATCAACGGCGATGTCAGGAAAATTTACCGTAAAGCCAAACAAACCGACATTGACAAATGGAAAGAATCAATCGCCCTCGAATTTCCAACCATGCTGGGATCACGCCAGATTGCTCTCGATCTGAAGCTTAACATGAAAATTGGGGATGTCGAATACCAGGGCGATAAAACCAAGGCCATTTTTTATTACCTCGCCGACGATCGGGTCGATTTCAGGCAGCTGATCCGGGTTTTGGCTGACACCTTCAAGATCAGGATCGAAATGAAACAGATCGGAGCACGCCAGGAAGCCGGCCGCATTGGCGGAATTGGCCCCTGCGGACGTGAGATTTGCTGTGCATCCTGGATCAATAACTTTGTTTCGGTAACCACCAACGCCGCACGTTATCAGGATATTTCACTCAATCCTCAAAAACTGGCCGGACAATGCAGCAAACTTAAATGTTGCCTCAATTTCGAACTGGACACTTACATTGATGCGCAGAAGGATTTTCCGCCATCCAACATTCTGCTCGAAGTTGAAAACGGAACGTATCAGTATCAGAAATCAGATATTTTTAAACGAATCTACTGGTATTCATTAGTAGGTGACCGGTCTGGCACTTTTGTCGCTGTTTCGGTTGACCGCGTCAAAGAAATCATTCAAATGAATCAGCGGGGAAAGAAAGCTGACCGTTTAATTCATGAACTTGAAATGAAACCGGTCGTTGAAAAAATGGGTTTCGAAGCTGGTTCGCACCGCGATTCCCTGACCCGGTTTGACGACTCGAAACGTACCGGTGGAAAAAAACACGGCAACAACCGCCGGAGAAAATTCAAATCCAAATCATGAGGCAGTTTTTTATTTTTGCTCTAATTCTAATTATAGTTACAGGTTTTGCTTCATGCGACCGTAAAAAAGTGTTCGAATCGTATTACGAACTTAATCCCAAAGGCTGGAACAAAGATTCGGTCGTGGTTTTTAATGTTCCGCTGACTGACACCACCCGGAATCACAGTCTTTTTGTAAACATCCGCAACAAAGGAACCTATCCATACAGCAACCTTTATCTTTTCCTTTCGGTAGGTGCCCCGGATGGCAGCCTGGTTACTGATACTGTTGAATTTACGCTGGCAGAAGCTTCAGGAAAATGGAAAGGCAGCGGCATTGGAGGATTGCACGACAACCAGATTCTGTATAAAACCAGCGTTTATTTTCCCCGTAAGGGAAATTATAAATTCATGATCAAACAAGGAATGCGCGATAATGTACTGGAAGGAATCCGGGATATTGGTCTCAGGATTGAACGGGAAAATTAATATTTCCACTGAACGAAAAACTCAGAGATCTGAATTCAGAGGATCTGAATAAACAGGACATGATAACAGACAAAGAAACAAATAAGGTATTTCTTTCAGAGGTATTAAAAACTGATCAGCGGTTTACAAATACCTGCAGCGAGATTACTGAAATTCTTCAGGCATTCCAGGTAAATTTCGAATTTCTGCCCAAAACCAGGGATATCTGGGCCCGGGATTATATGCCGGTTCAGGTTTCTGATCATACATTTGTCGAATTCAGGTATGATCCGGACTATCTTCAGGGCGAAGAAAACCGGATTTATAAAACTTATCCGGATATCGTTTGTGATGCGTTGGGCTTGAAAACCCTGAAATCGGATATCGTTCTCGATGGCGGAAATGTGATCAAAGCTAAAAATTGTGTGATTCTCACCGATAAAGTCCTGGTTGAAAATGAAAGCATCTATACACCTGAAGAAATCACCAGAAAATTGAAACAGCTTTTCGAAGTGGCAAAAGTCGTGCTGATTCCCTGGGATAAAAAGAATGATTTTTATGGTCATGCCGATGGGATGATCCGGTTTATCGATGAGAATAAAGTTCTGCTTCAGGATTATTTCGAAACTTATCCGCAAAAATTCAAAGAGCAGCTATATCATGTCCTGAAGGAAAATAACCTGGAATGGGAAACCCTCAAATTCAATGTTCCACGTCAGGACTTAAACCGTAACTGGGCATACCTCAATTTTCTTCAGACGAAAGATATAATTGTGATGCCGAAACTTGGCATTGCCGAAGATGAGCAGGCTTTTGAACAGATGAAATCGATTTTCCCCGACTATGCTGAACGCTGCCGGATCTTTCAGGTAGACATGAGCCATGTTGTGGAAGAAGGCGGGGCGCTGAATTGCATCACCTGGACAATAAAAGTGTAAACAAACGTATTAAGAAAATAGCAACAAAAAGTGGGGAAGAATAAATTATCAAAATTTGCCGATCTGAACTCTTATGAGCATGTCGTTCAGGTTACATACCGGCACATTCAGGAAAACGGATTTGAATACAAAGATAGATGGAGTACGGACTTTTTTAAAAACAACAATCCCATCATTCTCGAACTGGGATGCGGCAAAGGTGAATACACGGTAAAACTCGCCACACATTTTCCTGAATATAATTTCATTGGACTGGACATCAAGGGGTCAAGGATGTGGAAAGGTGCGACCCAGGCCAAAGAAAGAGGTTTGAAGAACGTTGGTTTTCTTCGTACCAACATCGAAAATATCCGCATGTTTTTTGGCGAAAATGAAGTGTCGGAAATTTGGCTGACCTTTCCTGATCCGCAAATGAAAAAGGCACGTAAACGAATGACTGCCACCAATTTCATCGACAAATACCGGCCGATCATGGTTCCCGGCGGAATTATTCACCTGAAAACCGACAGTAATTTCATGTACCGGTACACCGAAGCCATGGTTGCCGAAAATCAGTTTGAAGTGATCCGGAAAACCGATGATTTGTATCATTCCGATCTGCTCGACGAGATCCTGTCGATCAAGACTTTCTACGAAAAGCAATGGCTCGACCGTGGAATTACAATCAAATATTTAAGCTTTAAACTCAGTCACCAGAATCCGCTTCACGAACCTGATGTAGAGATTGAGTTGGATCCGTACCGAAGTTTTGGACGAAACGCGAAAGAATAAATTCAAGGCAAAAGGCAAAACTGAAGATCCGATTGCAATTCAGTAATCCAATCCTTCAATCCTTCAGTAATTCAATCCTGAAATGATGACTGATTTCTACGAAAAGATATACGCTGTAGTCCGTCTGATTCCCCCCGGGAGAGTGACCAGCTACGGGGCAATTGCCAGTTATCTCGGCTCAGCACGATCGTCGCGCATGGTTGGCTGGGCCATGAATAATGCCCACTCGCAGGAAAATTACGTTCCTGCTCACCGCGTAGTAAACCGCAACGGATTATTAACCGGCAAACATTACTTCGGGACACCAACTGCCATGCAGGAATTTTTGGAGGCAGAAGGAATCCAGGTGATCGATGATCAGATCATCGATTTTGAAAAACACTTCTGGAATCCGGTGATTGAACTTGCAATGGAATAATTTGTTTATGCAATTCAGTTACTTAGAACCTATGGAACTAAGGCATTCGATGATTTCAATAAAAGTCTCCATACATGTTGGTATGCAGCCCATAAAAGGATAACAGGGTGGAGCAGGTAAAACGGTTGAAGATAGTTGGTGAATTATAAACACGAAATGTTTTGTACCTACGGCACTCCAGATTTGTATGTTAGTCGTTGCTCTATAAACATTTAGTACCCCTGGTACTAATTCATTCCAATCAGAGGAAACGTCTGATTGGGTCCAGCTCCAGAGGAGCAAAATATTTATAGAAATTAGAAGTAAATGATAACAATCGTCCGAGAAGCATTAGTGAACAAGGCTTTAGCCAACTTTCGGACGAAACGGAAAGGACTTTGAAAAAGTAGTTACATAAAAGTTAAATTAAATAATGCAACAGATCAATTTATAAAACAAAATAATAATGACAGAAATACCACGCAAATTAATCGTTCCAAAAAATATTACCGATGCTCTCCGGAATGTCAATTTCCCCGGAAGCAATCAGGATGTTGTATCCCTTGATATGGCCCAGGAAATCAGGGTTGCTGGTAAAAAAGTAACTTTATCACTGGTATTCCAACGTTCCGACGATCCGAATATGGCTGCCGTAATCAAAGCCTGTGAAGAAGCAATTCTGACTTATGTCGGTCCCGAAGTTGAAATCAAAGGCAACATTACCGCCAAAGCTATTCACCAGATGGAACGTCCGGTTTTACCAGGCGTAAAAAACCTGATTGCCATTGCATCAGGAAAAGGCGGAGTAGGTAAATCAACCGTTTCGGTGAATCTGGCCATCGCATTGGCTAAAACCGGAGCGACAGTCGGGCTGATTGATGCCGACATCTTTGGGCCATCCATACCAAAAATGTTTGGCTGTGAAGACACCAAACCAGCCGGTGTTCGCGTTGATGGTAAAGAACGTATTCAGCCAATCAAAAAATTTGGCGTCAGTTTTTTATCGGTAGGATTTTTTGTGGGTGTCGAGGACGCTGTTGTCTGGCGTGGCCCGATGGCTTCAAAAGCTTTGGGACAACTCATTACCGATGGAAACTGGGGCAATTTGGATTACCTGCTTTTCGACCTTCCCCCCGGAACCAGCGACATTCACTTAACCCTGGTACAAACAGTTCCTGTCACCGGGGCAATCATCGTAACCACTCCTCAGGACGTGGCTCTGGCCGATGTGATCCGCGGGGTGAACATGTTCAAAGGCAAAGGTGTTGACGTTCCGGTTCTTGGCTTAATCGAAAACATGTCGTGGTTTACTCCTGAAGAACTTCCGGAGAACAAATACTACATATTTGGAAAAGACGGAGGTGTAAAATTGGCCGAAAAACTGGAATTACCGCTTTTGGGTCAGGTGCCGATTGTACAGGGAATCCGCGAAGGGGGCGACTCCGGAAATCCGGCAGCATTTGATGAAAATTCACTGGTTGGAGCGTCATTCGCTCAAATTGCCGCACACGTTATTCAGGAAGTGGAAAACCGAAACGAATATTTGGATCCGACAAAAAAGGTAAAAGTATCGAGAAAATAAAACTTCAGGTTTTATTTCAGAAGGGCCGGCAGACATGGAACAACAACCAGTTTACCGGCTTTTTTCTGAAATTGAACGCCAAACCGGATTAATAGAATATAATTTCTAAATTTGCTTTCGATCAAAACAAAAATAAACTACAAATCAATAAAACATATTTTCACATGAAAAAAGTAGCAATTGGAGTGGATATAGGTGGAACAAATACCGCCATTGGGGTGGTCGACGAATTGGGAAATGTACTGGTGAAAGACAACATCGATACTCCATCGCATGGTGATATTCATCGTTACATCGACGATTTAACCGCAGCGATCAACGAGCTGATTCATTCGGTGATGCTGATGAATCCTGAAACTGAAGTTCAGGGAATTGGAATTGGTGCCCCAAATGGTAATTATTACGCCGGAACAATTGAATATGCAGCCAACCTTTCGTTTAAAGGAGTTGTGCCGTTGGTTAAATTGCTCAAACTCAAATTTCCGGATCTGAAGGCAATTGCGTTGACCAACGACGCCAATGCTGCCGCAATCGGCGAAATGATCTACGGCGGTGCCAAAGGAATGAAAAACTTTGTCATGTTCACCCTTGGAACTGGTGTTGGAAGCGGTGTCGTTGTAAACGGTGATCTGGTATACGGGCACGATGGTTTTGCCGGTGAATGCGGACATACCACTTTAATTCCGGGCGGACGCCTTTGCGGATGCGGAGCCTTAGGCCACTTGGAAGCATATTGTTCGGCACCAGGAATGAAAAGGACCGCCTTTGAACTGATGGTAAAATACAATGCGAATGATAGTTTGCTGGCAGATAAATCATTTCAGGAATTGAATTCGAAAATGATTTTTGATGCTGCCGAAAAAGGCGATAAAATTGCACTCGAAGTGTTTGACCAAACCGGCAAATGGCTCGGACAAGGTTTAGCCGATACGGTTCACCACCTGAGCCCTGAAGCGATATTCCTGTTCGGCGGACCAACAGCAGCCGGTGATTATATTTTCAAACCAACCAAAGAAAATATGGAGAAACACCTGCTCACCACCTTCCGGAATAAGATTAAAATCCTGCCTTCGGAACTAAAACCGGGCGATGCACCAATAGTTGGAGCCAGCGCATTGGTTTACAAGGAAATTGAGAAACTATAAAAACGAATGCATTAATTCTATCCGAATTATTACTGTATTTCTGAAATATTTTTGAAAGGGAAGACCGCTGAAATACGCTGTTCTTCCCTTTCTTCGTTTCCTTAAAAATTGTTAATCCTGAATCAGATACGATCAAATTATCTAGCTTCACAGCCAAATCCAGAAAGAAAAAATTTGAAAAACAAATCAAAACATATCGTTATTTCACTGATTACAAGCGTCCTGCTGTTCGCAAGCTTCAGTAAAACGGTCTATTCGGTTAACCTGAAGAAAGTGAAATACAATTACCTGCTTCACGTTCCTGAAGACTATGATAAACATCCGGATAAAAAATGGCCGGTTATCTTTTATCTGCACGGTCGCCACGCCAGTGGTAAAAATCTGCAAAGCCTGAAACGGTATGGTTTGCCCTATTACATTTCGAAAGGAAAGAAAATGGATTTTATCGTTGTTTCACCGCAGTGCCCGTGGGGAAAAAACTGGGCTTCGGAAGATTGGTTTAATCCGGTTTACGATGAGGTTAACGACAAATTGCGGGTCGATGATTCACGCATTTACCTCATTGGGATGAGCATGGGTGGTTTCGGAACCTGGGAAATTGCAGCCCGGATGCCCGACCGTTTCGCGGCGATTTCGCCCATGTGTGGCGGGGCAAATCTGAAGTGGGTTGATCAGCTCAGTAAAATTCCAACCTGGGTTTTTCACGGAACTGCCGACCGCCAAATCCCGATCAGCCGCTCTGAAGTGATGGTAAAGGCGCTGGAAAAAAAGAAGGCTGAAATAAAATTTACCCGCCTGGTTGGGCAAGGTCACGACATCAGCAAACAGTTCAATGATGATGAATTGTACGCCTGGTTATCTCAACATTCGTTAACAAAACTTCCATTCTGGGAGGAACCTTTGCCGTTCCTGAAATCCATTGATGTTAAAACTGTTTCGACCAAAACACCCTTCAGACCGTCACGAAGTCTGGCAGTAAAAACGAAATAACTGTTCAATTTACCTTCGAAACTACTGAAACACTAAAAGCAATATTTCAATTTTAAGGAGCTGGACTAAAAAGTAGTAGCTTTGTATTCATGAAACAGATTTTCAGATTCATATTAAAGGTGATCGGTTGGATCTTTATGATCCCGGTATATTTTTACAAATATGCCATATCGCCGCTAACCTCACCGTCGTGCAGGCATCATCCAACCTGTTCGCAATATGCCATCGATGCCATTAAAATTCATGGACCGTTCAGGGGATTCTGGCTTGGCACGAAACGAATTTCGAAATGTCATCCCTGGGGAACACACGGATACGATCCGGTACCTCCCAAAAAAGAAAAAAGCCCCATCCCCAACCCTTCCCCGAAATGGAAGGGAGGACGGAAGTAAAAATCCTGATATTTTATTGAACATTTATTGCTGGTTTAGAATTCTTCAAAATTCCGGAAATCGAACTATCTTTGATTGAAAATGTTAATATCGCTTCAGTATTCTGATATCAAAAATGAAAAATTTCGCTTACCTGTTTATTCTCCTGCTGTTTGCCTGTCAGCCCAAACAAAACGAAACCACCGACCTGGTTTCGGTGAGTATCCTTCCGCAGAAATATTTTACCGATCGGATTTCGGGTGGACTGCTGCAGGTTAATGTGCTGGTTCCGCCGGGAGCGAGTCCGCACGATTATTCGGTTCTGCCCAGCCAGATGAAAGCTTTATCAAAATCGAAAGTGTGGCTGCAGATCGGACTACTTTCCTTTGAAGAAGTTTGGAATGATAAATTCGCCGACATGAATAAGGACCTTCGAATTGTAAATTGCTCGGAAGGAATTGATCCGATTGCCGGAAGTGATGAACATGAAACAGAAGATCCGGAACATGACCACGGTGGTGGAATTGATCCGCATATCTGGCTGGCACCGAACGATGCAAAAATCCTGGCAAAAAACACATTAATTGCATTGAAATCTGGGTTCCCGGAACATGCTGAAGCTTTTGAAAAGAATTTCATTCAACTGACTGCCGAAATGGATTCACTTTCCAACGAAATTGAACAGGAACTGGCATCCATGCCAAACCGGAGTTTCCTGATTTTTCATCCGACGCTCGGATATTTTGCACGGCAATTTCAACTCGAACAGATTCCGCTTGAACTGGACGGAAAGGAACCTTCGCCCCGACACATGAAAGATATAGTTGATGTTGCTCGCCGGAAAAACATTCACACCATTCTGATCCAGAAAGAATTTGACACAGAAAACGCGCTTCAGCTATCGCGCGAAATCGAAGGAAAAGTTGTGGTTATCGATCCGCTGGATTACGATTGGGAAAAACAAATTCGGGAAATCAGCCAAAATATAGCCGCCCGGAAATGAAAAAACTAATCGAAATAAAAAACCTTTCAGCCGGATACGACGACAATGTTGTTCTGGAAAACATCTCACTGGATGTTTTTTCAGGTGATTTCATTGGCGTAATCGGGCCAAACGGAGGTGGAAAAACAACCCTGATCAAAACTATACTTGGACAAATCAAACCGATTTCAGGAGAGATAAATCTGCTTATTGGAAAAAGCAACATCGGTTACCTTCCACAGGTAAACCAGATCGACAAACGATTTCCGATCTCGGTGATCGATGTGGTCCGCTCCGGAAAAGCGAATTCCGCCTTGTTTTCTTCCTTCAGGAAAAATACCAGCGAAAAGGAAAAAGCTGAATCATTGCTGGCTGAAATGGGAATTTCGGCGATCCGGAATAAAGCGATTGGCGAACTTTCAGGAGGACAAATGCAGCGCGTTTTTTTATGCCGTGCCCTGATGAATAATCCTGAATTACTGGTTTTGGACGAACCCAGCACCTATGTTGACAATAATTTTGAAGGCGAACTTTACCTGAAACTCAAGGAACTGAATGAGAAGATGGCAATTTTACTGATTTCGCACGATGTGGGTACGATTTCGTTTTTTGTGAAAACGATTGCCTGTGTCAACCGCAATTTGCACCATCACCCCAGCAATGTGATCAGCGAGGAGCAGCTTACTTCGTACAATTGTCCGCTGCAGATCATCACGCACGGAGATATTCCGCATACGGTACTTAAGTTACACGACGAACACGATCATCATGAACATACTCATTGAACTGTTTAGCTACGATTTTTTTGTAAACGCGTTCCTGGCTTCGGTCCTGGCAGCTATTTCCTGCGGAATTATCGGAACGTACATTGTTTCGAGGCGCATTGTGTTTATCAGCGGAGGAATTACACATGCTTCGTTCGGCGGTATCGGAATGGGCTATTTTCTGGGAATCAACCCGCTGTTTGGCGCCGGTATTTTTTCGATTTTATCCGGAATGGGCATTCAGCTTTTCAGCAGCAAAGGAAAAGTTCGCGAAGATTCGTCGATCGCCATCTGGTGGTCGCTCGGAATGGCCATCGGAATCATTTTCGTTTACCTGACACCCGGATATGCGCCCAATTTGATGAGTTATCTGTTTGGAAGCATTTTGACTGTTTCAACCGGCGAAATCTGGCTCATGCTGGCACTTTCGGTCATTATCATCTCTTTTTTCACCCTTTTCTACCGAACGATTTTATACGTCGCTTTCGACGAAGATTTTGCCAAAACATCGGGATTGCCAGTCAATCTGTTCAATTATTTACTGATGGTACTGATTTCGCTAACCATTGTCCTGAACATCCGAGTGGTGGGGATTATCCTCATTTTGTCGCTGCTCACCATTCCACAGGCAACAGCCAACATCCTCACCCGCGAATTTGGCCGGATGATGTTTTATTCGGTCGGTTTTGCATTTCTGGCATCGTTCATCGGTTTACTCATTTCCTATTTTGCTGATATCCCTTCCGGAGCAACCATTATTTTTACCCAGGTAGTAATTTTTGGAATGGTGAATCTGCTGAAAATAATCTTCAGGGGAAAGAAAAATTAGTTGTTGATGGATGATGGATGAGCAAAACAATATCGTAACCTGCACGCACTGCGGGAAAAGCTGGGATAAAAAGCAGCTGGGACGTTCGTGCAGCAACTGTTTTGCCTGTACCGGATGCGAAGCCTACATTTGTCCTGAATGCCGGTACGAGATTGTGATTACACCTCCGCGACCGATGAAACGAACTAAAACTGAAGAATAAAACCTCTGAAATCTCAGTTAGTTTTTTTCAGGAAATAAAATCAATGTGTCTTTTTTACAATTTGTATTAAGGTTATATTTATACCGAATTGTCTGTATGGAAGTATAAATATTTTCAGGACCTAACTTAACCAATGAATCTGATGAAATTAAAATCCCCTTCATTTGTACTTGTTTCTATTCTCTTAATTTTCACATCGCCGCTGCTCGGAAATAACGCCGACACAACCAATACGCAGGGAACAAAACCTGTCAGGACTTACAATACCACGAGGCTCACCACTGCAAAACCTCTCATCGATGGTGTTTTAAACGACGATTGCTGGAAAACAGGAGAATGGAGCGGTGAATTTACCCAACTCCTTCCGACGGAAGGTGCAAAACCAAGTCAGGATACGAAAATCAAGATTTTGTATGACGATAAAAATATCTATGTCGCCATCCGTGCATTCGATACCGAACCTTCTAAAATTTCAAGAAAAGCCGGACGCCGCGATGAATTATTTGGCGATATGGTCGGAATCAATTTTGACAGCTATCACGATCATCGCACCGGATTTGAATTTACGGTAACAGCTGCCGGGCAGAAAGTGGATTTGATTTTGTTTAACCCAATGGCCTGGGACCTGAATTGGAACGCTGTCTGGTATGTGAAAACCGGACTCGAAGATTCTGCCTGGGTGGCTGAATACGAAATTCCCCTCAGCCAGCTTCGGTACAGCAGCGATAAAGACCAGGTTTGGGGAATGCACGTCTGGCGTTGGATCGACCGTCTGTCTGAAGAAAGTGACTGGGAAGTACAATCGATGACAGGGCCTGGAATGCTTTATCAGTTTGGTGAACTGCACGGGATCAAAGACATTCCCAAATCGAGAAGGATAGAAATCATGCCCTACGCACTTGGAAAAGTAAAGACCTTTGAAAAAGTACCCGGAAATCCGTATGCCGATAAGGGAAATTCAATTCTTGGAAATATTGGGCTGGATGCCAAAATTGGACTTTCAAGCAATTTTACTGCCGACCTGACTATAAATCCTGATTTCGGGCAAGTCGAATCTGATCCATCGGTGATGAACCTGACTGCGTTCGAAACTCTTTATGAAGAAAAAAGGCCATTCTTTCTTGAAGGACTAAACATCTTCAAATTTGAAATGGGCGATGCCAATCTTTTTTATAGCCGAAGAATCGGGCACACGCCAACTTACACTCCTGAATTGAGTAAAAATGAATATTTAAAATTTCCGGATAACACCTCTATTTTGAGTGCGGTTAAAGTCAGCGGGAAAAACTCCGGTGGTTTGGCTGTTGGTATACTTCAAAGTTTAACTGCCGGCGAAAATGCCCAGTTGTATTCAGGAGGAGAAGAGAAAAACATTCGGGTTGAACCATTAACAAGCTATACTGTCGGTCGTATTCAACAGGATTTTAAAGAAGGCAATACCGTTTTGGGAGGAATTTTTACCGCTACTAACCGGTTTATTAACGACCCACAACTTGAATTTCTGAATCAGAATGCTTTTACTGGCGGAATCGATTTTTTACATCAATGGAATGACAAGGAATTTTTTCTGGATGCCAAACTGATTTCCAGCACAATTGACGGAAGTACAGATGCCATGCGCAACCTGCAATTATCCTCAGCCCGGTATTACCAGCGTCCGGACGCCAGTCATCTGAACTTTGATCCAACCCGGACAAGTCTTTCAGGACAGGGAGGACAAGTTCAAATCGGGAAGAAAAGTAAAGGCCTTTGGCGTTATTCAGTTGCATTAAACTGGAAATCGCCCGGATTGGATTTGAATGATTTGGGATATATGCAACTAGCCGATTTGGTCAATCAGGAAACTGAATTATCCTATTTTGTCAATAAACCTGTAGGTATTTTCCGGACTTATTCCGCTGGCATTCATCAAAATAACAACTGGGATTACCACCTGAATTACCTGAACTCCCAGGCTTATATCCATGCTTCATTCGAATTCCTGAATAGATGGGCCATTTCTCCATCCATTCATTACCAGACTGAATCTACTGATACACGTTTACTTCGCGGTGGAAATGCCGTTTTGCTTCCATCGATGCGGGAAGGCACAATTTCGATCCAATCAGATCAATCAAAAAAGATCTTCGCCAGCATTACTGCCGATCACAGCCAGGCCGGAAACGACAATTACCGGAATACCAATTACAGCGCTTCTGCAACGGTGGTCCCGTTTAATGTCCTGAAAATTTCGGCCAGTCTGAATTACGCTGAAAACATGGATAATCTGCAATTTGTGACAACCAAAATCGTAAACCTGAACAACAAATACATTCTGGCACATCTCGATCAGAAAACGCTGGGAGCTACATTCCGCATCGATTACAACATTACTCCTGAATTATCCATTCAATACTACGGAAGCCCGTTTGCATCGGTCGGAAAATATTCCGAATTCAAGGAAATAAATAATCCTTTGGCCAGCAATTATACCGATCGTTTTACACTTCTAAATACAAGCCTGGCTGGTAATTCCTATACGGTAGCTGCCAGTAACGAAAATCCGGCCTATTCGATCCATAATCCGGATTTTACTTTTAGTCAATTCCGGTCAAACCTGGTATTTCGCTGGGAGTACCGCCCGGGATCACAACTGTTCTTTGTGTGGGGAAATGAGCGGACTGCCTGGAAAAACGAACACCTTGCCCCCGTAGGCAAAGCTGTCAATCAGTTATCCGACGTATTTCCAAACAACATCTTCCTGATTAAACTGAGTTACTGGTTTGCACTTTAGAAACAATCATTAAATCTGGTTCCATCTAAATTCCAGAGAGAATTGGGATTTATTATCAACTTTAAAACCAACTCCTTTGGTGTTGGTCATGGATAAATTGGGTTAGCCTGAATTTCGCGACATGAGTAATTTCAAAAAATTAAGTCATGTGATTTATCGATGTACAAACAATGACTATGTGGTATACTTTTCGAGCGAAGGGAGGGCCGTTTTATGATTAACATAAACGCGGGGAGTATTAACCATCGTTAACAAAACGAATTAATGCACTCGAAATATTTTGATGTATGTTTACATCAAAATCAAATTGTCAAAATGGTAGTTTCAAAAACAGAATTGTTCAGTGAAGAACTTCAGAAAAGAGCAAATCTATTCAAAGTGCTTGCTCACCCGGCACGACTGCAAATTCTGCAATTTCTGGCACAATCAAAAACATGTATTACAGGCGATATTTCTGAACATTTTCCGTTAACACGTGCAACGGTTAATCAGCACATGAAGGAACTTAAAGATGCAGGATTAATTTGCGGACATGTAGAAGGAGCCAAAATTGTCTATTGTCTTGATATAGAAAAAGTGAATGAGATGGAAGAAATACTGACCGGGATTCTGAATGAAATGCGCCTTCCTGCTGATTTCTGTTGTTGTCTGGAAACATTATCAAATAACTAAAACCAACGAAATACGACAACTAAATGCGACACTCCAAAGAATTTATTGGCGAATCTCTTGGTACTTTTTTACTGGTTCTATTCGGATGTGGATCGGTTGCAGTATCCATATTATTCAATGCTTATCAGGGAATTATACAAATTGCACTGGCTTGGGGGATTGGTGTAACACTTGCTATTTACCTCACACGACATTTGTCTTGCGCTCACCTGAATCCGGCAGTAACTTTGGCCATGTTTATCAGCAAACGGATGTCTGCCCGGAAATTACCAGTGTATCTGTTCGCTCAATTTGCCGGAGCGTTTCTTGCAGGATTAGCCATCTATATCTTGTTCTCACCGTCAATCTCGGCTTTCGAAAGTACACACAACATCATTCGGGGTACTGCCGAATCGGTCCAAACGGCTAAAATGTTTGGCGAATATTATGCGGTTTCCGGAAGTACTGCAGTGGTGTCATTACCTCTTGCCATTGGGGCTGAAGCTTTTGGTACTTTTCTGCTGCTAATTATGATTTTTGCCCTGACTGAAGGTTGTAATATTGGCCGACCACATGATGCAATGGCTCCATTGTTCATCGGGTTGACCGTTAGTTCAATTATTTGCCTCATTGCTCCATTGACTCAGGCAGGACTAAATCCTGCACGTGATTTTGGGCCACGGATGGTTGCATGGATGGCTGGATGGGGAACCGCGGCTTTTCCTGATCAAAGCGGAGGATTTTTCTTCGTTTACATTTTAGGACCAATAATGGGGGGAATACTCGCAGCGATGTTTTTTGTATATGTACTCGAACCAGCCATGAAACGTTCATCGATCCGATGCGATTGCGAAAATGACAAATCAATAAAAAAGTAAAATAAAAGATATGAAACGAGCCATGAGGAAGCATTTCTCACACACGAGGATAACTATTTTTGCGGGTTCCATCTGGCAATTAAAAAACAAATTATAGACATATGAAAACCACACGACTTATACTGGTAGGAGGATTTCTCGGAGCCGGAAAAACAACCATGTTATGGGAAGCTGCCAGCAGGATTATGAACGACGGGAAGCGGGTAGGACTGATTACAAACGACCAGGCTTCTGAACTGGTTGATACAGCATTGCTTTCACGCAATGAGGTAAAGGTTGCTGAAGTAAGTGGCAGTTGTTTCTGCTGTAATTTCAACGGACTGATTAGCGCGTTGAAACACGTTCGCGAAGAAGCCAATGCTGATGTAATTATTGCAGAGCCAGTTGGAAGCTGCACCGATTTATCGGCAACAATTATCCAGCCACTCAAAGCAAATATGATAAGTGAGCTTTTAATCAGTCCCCTTTCGGTAATGGCAGATCCAGCCCACCTGGCCGACCTCTTGAATGGCGGAACTGCCGGCTTGCATCCCAGCGCCGCTTATATTTTTAGGAAACAACTGGAAGAAAGCGATATCATCCTGATCAGCAAAACAGACTTGCTTGAGACAAGTGCTCTGGCTTTACTAAAAGAAAAGGTGAAACTAAACTTCCCGGATGCAGATGTAATGACCATAAGCGCAATTACTGGCGAAGGAATTGAAGAGTGGCTGAAAGAAGTGCTGACCCGCACTGATGCTGGTCAGCGACTGGCGGAGGTTGATTACGATATTTATGCTGAAGGTGAAGCCGTTTTGGGTTGGTTGAACAGTACTATCGAATTGAGTGGAGAGATGACAAATTGGGATACTTTTGCCACAAATCTCATGAAGGATTTGAGCCAGCAATTCGACAATCTTCACGCATCAGTTGGCCATGTTAAACTTATTCTTGAGGCTGATGACAATTACCTGACAGGAAATCTGACAGGTCGGGGCATCACTTTGAATTTCCGTGGATCGGCCGGAACAAGTGCAAAAGCCCGTTTGACCCTGAATGCCCGTGTGGAAATGAGTCCTGAATCTTTGGAACAAATCGTTCTCCAAACGCTCGGATCCGCCACAAAGGAAAACCTGAAGTTTAAAATTGTCGCATTACGGTCATTAAGTCCCGGTCGGCCCAATCCAACTTTTCGTTTCGACCGCATTGTCTCAATCGGCTACTGATTGATTACCAAAATTCCATCACGTTTTTAGGGTAATCTGTCAAAATAAATGAACCTAAATTAATGGTTGGTGCGGGGGCAAAATAGCAGCTCTTTTGAAAGCCTTTGGATTGAACGTTGGCTTGTGGGTGCTTGAAAATGTACTGCAATGCGCGTCGGGTAAAAAACATAAAATCCTTTGCAGAGAGGTTTCTAAAAGCCGATCTGTCTTTTTATTTTCAATCATTTTCAAATCAGCGAAAATGTGTCATAAGAGCGGCGTTTTTCGAGTAGGTAAAGGGTAGTTTCATTCCTAAACCTCTCACAACTTGTCCCGTTTCTGCGGGAGAACCGTACATGATAGCCTCCCACCATACGACTATCCAGGTGATAATCAACAAGTAAATCCTCCGGCTTTCACAGTCGTTCACAAAATAACATCATATCAAACTGCTAGCCCTTCGTTCCACTCCCGTTACAGGAACTTCCGGAATTCCTCTACAGATCAAGCCTTGCAGGATGAAAATGGACGCATCTGATTTATTCGACGCGATAAATAACAAGGAGGATGTTATCGCCCTCGACACCCGGAAACCATTTGGCTTCTATAAAGAACATATTCCTACTTCCATAAACTTTCCACACCGCGAAATGAATGAAGAAAGTACCCGTCATCTGGATAAATCGAAAACCTACGTTTGCTACTGCGATGGGATTGGCTGCAATGCTTCGACAAAAGGCGCCTTGAATATGACCAAATTAGGGTTCAGGGTAAAAGAACTGATCGGTGGGATTGAATGGTGGAAGTTTGACGGTTATGCCACGGAAGGTACAAATCCAAATTCAGGAGCACAAATCGAGTGTGCCTGTTAAAAAATCCGGGAACTTAAATTGTAAAAAAGGGGCAAATCCTGATTTTATAAATCAGCAAATGCCCCTTTAATCACACACACAACATATTTTACCGTTTACTTAAAACGTCTTTTTCGTATTGCTGAATTTCGGCGATATAATCCATTCCAACCGGTACACCGGCCTGCAGACAATAATAATCCCATACCGCGCTGAATGGTTTGGTTTTTAATTCTTCGAGCATAGCCAGACGTTCGAAATTCTGTCCGGCCTCTTCCATCGACAACAGGGTTTTGGTAGGTTCGAGCATGGCAATCAGAAATGCTTTCTGGGTGGCACGGGTACCAATCACATAAGCACCAATCCGGTTAATCGAAGCATCGAAAAAGTCAAGACCAACATTCACACGGCCCAAAAAGTCATTGCGAACAATCTCTGAGGCGATCAGCTGAACATCTTCATTCAGGGTAACCACATGGTCAGAATCCCAGCGTATTGGTCGGGTTACATGCAACAACACCCCGTCAACAAACTGAAGTACGGACGAAATCTTATCTCCTACAACTTCAGTTGGATGAAAGTGCCCGTTGTCCAGACAAAGAAGAATATTGTTCTGCATGGCATATCCCATGTAGAATTCGTTTGAACCAACAGTCATCGATTCAAGGCCAATTCCGAATACTTTACTTTCAACCGCATCCTTCATGTGTTCTTTGGGATATTGAACGGCCATCGCTTCATCCAGCGATTTTTTCAGCAAGGCACGGTGTCCGTTACGATCGATCGGAGTATCTTTTGATCCATCCGGAATCCAGGTATTGTGCACACATGGAGTGCCCAGTTGTTTACCCATTTCAGCAGAAATGGCGCGGCAACGTGCAACGTGTTCGACCCAGAATTTGCGGTTTTCTTCGTCTTTGCTTGAAAGTGTAAATCCACCGTCAGCTTTTGGGTGTGCAAAACAGGAAGCATTAAAATCCATGCCAATTCCCTGTGTTTTACACCAGTCGATCCAGCTCTGGAAATGTTTAATTTCGATCTGATTGCGGTCGACATGCTCACCCTGAAAATCGCCGTAAATAGCATGCAGGTTCAGGCGTTGTTTGCCTGGCAGTAACGACAATACTTTTTCGAGATCGGCACGCATTTCAGCAATCGAAGTCGCTTTCCCGGGATAATTTCCGGTAGCCTGAATTCCGCCTCCTGAAAGTGTTGCATCCGGAGTTTCGAAACCACCCACATCATCGGTTTGCCAGCAATGCAGCGAAATCGCCACGTCATTCAGTTTCTGCAAAACCAAATCTGTATTTACTCCCAACTCAGCATATTCTTCTTTGGCCAGCTGATAAGCCTTTTCAATTCTCTCTTTGTTCATCGTTATATCTGTTTTTATTTGGTCTTATCCATCTCAATCCGTCACATAAATGTGACGGCAAAGTATATTGCCGCTTTATTTTTTTACCGGATACCGGAAAGTGAAACTTCCCGATCCGACGTCCACCGAAACTCCATCTTCAGATTGTTTCACACTGTTCTTTAGCCCGTCAGGCAATGACACGGAGTTAATTTTTGCTCCTGGTAATTTTATTGTTGCAGTGGTATTAGCAGGAACAGTTGCCTCATAGACAAAATCATTCCCTTCCAGTTTCCAGGCCGATTTTATTTTTCCATACAGCGAAATAAATTCAGCATCTGCCTGTGTCAACCCTCCTCCTGAATGTGGCTCAAGGATCATGTGTTTGTAGCCAGGCGATTTCGGATCAATATTTATTCCGGCGACATACTGGTAAAGCCATTCGCCGATGGCACCGTATGCATAATGGTTAAAACTGTTCATGCCCACATCCTGAAATGTACCGTCGGGTTTCTGTCCGTCCCAACGCTCCCAGATGGTTGTTGCGCCCTGAGTAACCGGATACAACCACGAAGGATAATCTTTACGGTTCACCAACATGAAAGCCAGATCAGCATATCCGAAATCAGATAATGTTTTACACAACAGTGGAGTTCCAACAAATCCGGTCGTCAGATGTCCCATCTTTTTTACATCTGCTGCTAAAAATCCTGCGGCTTTCGGTTTTAAATCTTCAGGAAGAAGATCGAAGGCCAATGCCAGGGAGTAGGCTGTTTGAGTATGCGAAACCATCCTTCCGGAAGGAGTAACAAAAGCATTAACAAACGCTTTTTTAATATTTTCTGAAAGTTGTGCATAAGTTTTCGCATCATCTTCCTTGCCAATAATCGTAGCAATTTTGCTTAATAATCCTGATGAATATGCAAAGTAGGCAGTCGCGATCAAATCTTTTTCAGTTGTTGCCCCAGGATAATCTGAACGTGTTGTGGCAAAAGCCAGCCAATCACCAAAATGATTGTCGCCGGTCCACAGCAATTTCTCCCCGGCACGGTCTTTCATGAAATCTACCCAGGCTTTCATGCTCGGATACTGAACTTCCAGAATCCGTTTGTCGCCATACGAAAGATAAGTTGTCCAGGGAACGATCACCGAAACATCAGCCCAGGCAGTCGAACCACCATCGCCATGCAACACATCAGGAATAACGTGCGGAACCCGTCCGGTTGGAAGCTGATCGGCTTCAACATCGCGCATCCATTTGGTATAAAACGAAGCCACATTAAAGTTGAATGCGGCAGTCATACTGAAAACCTGTGCATCGCCGGTCCAGCCCAGACGCTCATCGCGCTGCGGACAATCAGTCGGAACATCCAGAAAGTTTCCTTTTTGCCCCCACTGAATGTTGTGCTGCAACTGATTGATCAACGGATCGGAACAGCTGAACGAACCAGTAGGCTTCATATCGGAATGAATGACCACACCGGTAATCTGATCAAGTGTCGGCTGTGTTGTAATTCCTTCAATTTTCACGAACCGGAATCCATGAAATGTAAAGTACGGTTCGAAAGTTTCCTCGCCTTCACCTTTCAGGATAAACACGTCGGTAGCTTTCGCGGCCCGAAGGTTATCGGTATAGAAATTCCCTTCCTTATCCAGAACTTCAGCAAATTTAAGCGTTACCTTATCCCCTTTTTTTCCCTGAATACGAAGTTTAATCCAACCAACCATGTTCTGTCCCATGTCGAAAACCATTTCGCCTTTGGGAGTGGTAATTTGTTTTATGGGTTTAATCTCTTCAATTGCTTTGACCACTTCTCCCTGAGGTGCAATCAGTATACTTTTGGATTGATCGGTAACCGATGCGTTTTTCCAGTCTTTATCTCCGAATCCAGGTTTAGACCAGCCTGTCATTTCTAAACGTGCATCGTAAGTTTCTCCATTGTAAATGTCTGACGAAATGATCGGACCGTTAGCTACCTTCCAGCTTTCATCAGAACCAATTATTTCGCTGGTTCCATCAGTAAAATTGATTTGCAGCATGGCCAGCAAAGCCAGTTTCTGTCCATAGTATCCGTTGGCATTTCCCCAGCCAATGTTCCCGCGATACCAGCCATCACCAACGATTGCACCAATTGTGTTTTTAGTCTGAATCATCGAAGTGACATCGTAAGTCTGGTACTGAATACGGTTTTTATAACTGGTCCAGCCCGGTGTAAATAAGTCGGTACTCACTTTCTGGCCATTCAGGAAAAGCTGGTACAAACCCAGTGAGGTTATGTAAACGCGGGCCGATTTTACTTTCTTTTCTCCTGAAAATTCTTTCCTGAAATATTGAGCCGGTTTCGATCCTTTCACAACCGGTTCAGAAGGAATTGCGATCCAGGATGCCTTCCACGAATCAGGTTCAAGAATTCCCATTTCCCAAAAAGCAGGAACACTCCAGGCTGTTACCTTATTTTTATTATCCCAGGTTCGTACCTGCCAATACACGCGTTGCATTGATGTTAAGACCGGTCCGCCGTAAACAACATTAACCGACTGGTCAGAGTCGACTTTTCCTGAAGTCCAGATCAACTTCCCTTTGGGACTTTGATTGGTTACACGAATTTCATAGGCCGTCTGAAGCAAATTTTCTTCAGTAGTCTGGATTTTCCAGCTCAGACGCGGATTTTGAACATCAATACCAATCGGGTTGGTATGGTACTCACAGATCAGATCGCTTACTTCTGTTTTTGAACCTGCAAAAACATGGACAGTGCTCATAAACAGCATGATTAATACAACTTGAATGATTCGATGGTTTGGTTTCATTTTGATTTGGTTGTTTTGGTTTTGTTTGGTTTATTTATTC
>JBASYJ010000254.1:0-65833 GCA_049277435.1 Prolixibacteraceae bacterium | reverse complement strand
ATCAACTCATCAGCCGAATGCTGAAAGCGAAACAAAATAAAGAAGCCGTCTCGCTGGCATTTCAGGGCAATGTGGTCGATTTATGGGAAAAACTGGCTGCTGAAAATATCTCTGTTGATTTGGGTTCTGACCAGACCTCACTGCACAATCCGTTTGCCGGTGGTTATTATCCGGCTGGATTGAGCCTTGAAGAATCGAACCGGATGATGGCTGAAAATCCTGAACAATTTCAGGAAAAAGTATACGAAAGCCTGCGGCGACAAACAAACGCGATAAATTCACTTTCAGGCAAAGGCATGTACTTCTGGGATTACGGAAACGCATTTCTGCTTGAAGCCAAACGGGCAAATGCCGCAGTTACAAATCCGGACGGAAGCTTTTCCTACCCTTCCTATGTGCAGGACATCATGGGGCCGCTTTTCTTCGATTACGGTTTTGGACCGTTCCGGTGGGTCTGCACTTCATGCAATCCCAAAGATCTTCAAAAAACCGACGATATTGCATTTCAGGTATTATCTGAAATTGCGCAGGATGCACCTTCAGAAATTAAAAACCAGCTGGCCGACAACATTCACTGGATTGCCGAAGCAGGCCAAAACAAACTGGTCGTTGGCTCGCAGGCCCGCATCCTTTATGCCGATTGTGAAGGACGAATTAAAATTGCTGAAGCTTTTAATGATGCAATCCGAAATGGTTTTATCAGTGCGCCAATCGTTCTGGGTCGTGATCATCACGATGTTTCGGGAACAGATTCGCCGTACCGGGAGACTTCGAATATATATGACGGATCAGCATTTACTGCCGACATGGCCATTCAAAATGTGATAGGCGATTCGTTCCGGGGAGCCACCTGGGTTTCGATTCATAACGGCGGTGGAGTTGGCTGGGGCGAAGTGATTAACGGCGGATTTGGCATGTTGCTCGATGGAAGTGAGGATGCCAGCCGCAGACTAAAAAACATGCTTCACTGGGATGTTAACAATGGAATTGCCCGCAGAAGCTGGGCCAGAAACGAATCGGCTCTTTTTGCCATCAAACGCGCCATGCAGGAAAATCCAAACCTGAAAGTTACGATTCCAAATCTGACGGATGAAAAATTAATTGACAGGTTGTTTTTATGATGAGGTCAGGACATGTCCTGACCCTACTGTGGGAGGAATTATTCGAACATCATTGAATATGGACGTTCGATTTCTGATTGAAGTTCATCCAGTCCAAAAGCGCGGCTTTTTCGGATTGTTTCGCGACCGGCAAAGAAAATGACAACTGTCGGGGCAGCAAATACACGATTTTGAGCAGCCACTTCAGGAAGTTTATCCGACTGGACATAAATCATTTTTACTTTTGGAAATGATTCATGCATCATTTCAATCACTTTTGGCTTCAGCACCTTGCAAACATTGCAGACTTCAGTTGAAAAATAAGCCAGAACTGCGTCTTCTTCTGCCAGAATGGTGTCAAATTCCTGAATAGATTCTATTGTTTTCATCGTTTATTCGTATTGTCCGGTTGCCAGTAAAACAAGGGTACAGGCAATTTCGGGATAAATTCCTGCAGCTTTTAACGCAGAAATAAACTCAGGGTTTTCGGTACCGGGATTAAAAATTACCCGTTGTGGTTTCAGCCCGATGATGTAATCGTAATATTCGGGTTGATTCTGAGGCCCGACATACAAGGTGACGGTATCGATATTTTCGAAAGCTTTTTTTTCAGAATCGAATGAAACGCCTGCTACTTCACCTTTTCGTAAACCAAGGGCCACAACTTCGTGCTGATGCGAAAGCAAGGCACGGATCGCTTTATTTGAATACCGGTCAGCTTTTTCACTGGCACCGATTACGAGTGTTTTTTTCATATTTTATTTTGTTTTTTCGAGTAACACGACCACATGAGCCGAAATTCCCTCTTCACGGCCTTCAAAACCCAATTCTTCGGTGGTGGTTGCCTTGATTGAAACAGCATCGACATCAATCTCAAGAATTTTGGCAAGAGTCGCTTCCATTTCAGGAATAAACGGTTTGAGTTTGGGCTTTTGAGCAGCTAATGTTACATCCAGATTTCCAACTTTGTAATTCTTCGAAGCGATCAGTTTGTTGGTTTCTGCCAGAAGAATTTTGCTGTCGATATTTTTAAAATCCGATGAAGTATCGGGAAAATGACGTCCAATATCGCCCAGTTTGGCGGCTCCAAGCATCGCGTCGCAAAGAGCATGAATCAGAACATCGCCATCGGAATGCGCCACCGTTCCTTTACTGTGTGGAACAAGAACACCGCCCAGCCATAAGGTTTCGCCTTCTGCTAAACGGTGTACATCGTATCCGTATCCTATCCTGAAATTCATTTTATTTAGATTTTAGATTTCAGACCGTAAACCTCCGATATTCGGTCTGCTAAAATTAAGTGCATTTATCGTCTCTGCTTGTTAAACGCTTCAAAATCGAACGAGAGCGTAAAACGAAGTGTATTGGCCAGCGGATTATTCTGTGCTACCGGAAGCAGGTAGGAAAAATCAAGCGCAAAAACATTCATTTTCAAACCGGCTCCGGCAGTGAAAAATTTGCGGTTTCCCTTGCTTGCATCTTCGTAATAATATCCGGCACGTAAAGCAAACTGCTTGTTGTACCAGTATTCAGCACCAATCGAGAAATTAATTTCCTTTAATTCTTCAGACATTCCACCCGGAGCATCGTTGAACGAACTAAATGCGGCGGCGATTACCGACTTATCAGCACCCAATCCGGTAAGAATATCCACATTGGCTGTATCCGGAGTTGGAACCAATAATTTGTTGGCATCGAAAGCAAACGTGATGGTATTGTATTTATCCATTTCTGTTTTGTACGAAACACCAAGCTTCATATTCGCCGGAATATAATCTTTGGTTTCGCCATCGGTATACGAAATTTTTCCTCCGATATTCGAAAAGGCAATACCGGCGGCAATGGTCGACATTTTTCGGTTGACCCGTATTTCATTCTGGTAATAAAAGGCAACATCGGTTGCAAAGGTATTTCCGGCATGGGTTTCAGTTCCATTCACCAGTTGTCCTCCGGTGAGGTCGGAACGAATGTACCGAAGTGAAACTGATCCGGAAAAGTTATCGGAAAGCAGACGGGTATAACCCATGTCCACCGCAAATTCGTTCGGACTTTGATTCCCAATTTCATCACCGTATTCACTCATAAAGGTAATGTCACCCAGCGTAAAATACCGAAGCGAAGCACTCAAAGTCTGGTTGTCGTCCAGTCTTTTATACCCAACCAGATACGCCAGATTAATGTCGGAAACCAAATTGCGTAACCAGGGAGTATATGATAAGGCAACGCCCATTTCACTTTCGATGAAAGCATATTTAGCCGCATTCCATGCCTGAGAGTTTACATCAGGAGAAGTTGCCACACCGGCATCTCCCATCGCTCCGGCACGTGAATCGGGAGCTATCGTTAAAAAAGGAACCCCGGTTGTAATGGTGTTCGCACCGGTAGTTGAAGTTTTTTGAGCGTTTGCATCTTGTATGATTGTTCCAACCAAAAGGATAACAACAACAAGGAGAGTAAATTTCTTCATTTTAAATCAGTCCATTTATTGAATTTGCAAATATAGAAGTTTGTTAAGGAGTTCCAGCATCCGTTAACTTAAAAAAGCAAACGGTGTTTGTCCTGAAAAAGTATAACGATCCTTCACATTAACGTGTTTTTTAACGGTAAACATAAACCAGGCGCCCCGATCCACTGGTTGATTTTCCATCTTTGGTGGTTACCGAAAGCCGGTAAATATAGACTCCGGCCTTCATTTTTACATTCCGGTTTGCCGGAATCCATTCGAAAGGAAGACTCTCAGTTCCGATTGAACCAACCGAAGTCAGTAAATTATCGACCCGTGCTCCTGAAGTCTGGAAAATTTCGAGATTGACGTCAAAAGCTTCATCAGGCTGGTTGTGCGTAAATGAAAATTTGGCTTCACCCTGCATCGGATTCGGATAGCAGGAAACCTGTTCGATCCTGAAATCATCTTTCACCACAAACCGAATTTCCTTTTCCGACGAATTATTCAGTACATCCCAAACTTTGAGTGTTAAAACATGTTCACCTTCGGCCAGGTTTGAAAGCGGGAATACAATTTTTCCACTGGTATAGCTGTCCTTATCCGACTGAAAATAGTCATTCAAAACCATAATCATGGAATAATCACCATCCAGTACAGCAGTAATATCATGCCCAATTCCGGTTCCGGCAGTGTTTATTCCGGTTGCATCGGTAATATTGGCCAGCAAAACCGAACTGGCACTTACGCGGCCCCCATCCTGAAACGATTCGGAATTCAGGAACAAATCAATCTTTGGTCCTTCAGATTCCGAAACGGAATTATTTGAAGCACCTCCAATATAAAATCCGTCGAAATAGCCCTGCGCGTCGGTGGTTTCGTTGGAAGCGTAATAAAGTATTTTCCCTTTGTCCAGTTTATACGAAATATCTTTCGGGACAAAAAACGAGAATTCGAATTCACCGTTTACGACACTGGCTAAACCTTTGTAAATAACATTATTCTGAACGGTGTAGCTCATCGGAGTCTCACCAGCATTTCCAAGAGTTTCAACTTTCATAGCTTTGTCATAAACAGTCGGAATGATTTCGCCATTAAAACTACTTAGCTTCTCCCCTTTCGAATCGGCAACAAAACCTTTTACCGTGACAACCGAGAGCGTTTTAATGGTATCCACCTGAATATTGACATCATGACCATCCATACTGGTTGTTTTTACCTGGTTAACCGGATTGGCCAGCAACATGGCCGGATCAGCCAGAAGGGAAAAGTTCAGCTGGTTCGTTCCGGTGTTGGCATACGCTTTGGCCAGGCGCATCACATCGCCCAAACGAAGCTGATTTCCCTGTTGGTCCTTTTCAAAAATATAATTGAAGAAGGCTTTGTTTAAACTTGAATTTGCTCCTGAATAAACCAGGCGGGTAGTGGAAAATAAACCGACCCCACCTCCAACAGGATTAAATAAAATGTATTCGCCAGCCGAAGTTTCATTTCCGTCGAATCGGCTAAACTCGCAGGTTGCCGTCACAAATAAAGGTAATCGGTTGATGTTCGTCCACGAATTGATTCCCCCGATATCCAAAACATTTTCGTCAGCCAGGTTTTTCTCATTCGCATGACCCGTATAATTCATGATCAGGGTTCCTTTTTTCACCCGGGTATTTATCGCGGTGGTCACATCAGGATATCTTTCACCACTTGAGGTTGAGAGTTGTTTGAAGGCATCGAGGTAAATTTTATCAGAATAAAACGACGGGTATTTTTTCGAAACAATAGTCGCCAGTTCTTCTGCCTGAGACATGTGGGTATTGCTGTCGCCATCGTCGCCGATAAAAGCCAGCACATTCCGCCAGTTCCCCATCGCTTCGGTATTTTTATAATTCATAACTTTTTCAACCACGGTTTGGGCATCTGCCAGGATTCGTGCAGGAATACGGCCGATCCCAAGATCAATAACTCCCGAAGAGTCCCCTTCGTTTTCGTCGAGAAAGGCATAAAAATCATCGGTAACATACGATCTTACCGGAGAAAGTGAATTTTCCGACTGGTAGGTTGGAATCAAATTCATGTTTTTTTCCAATATATTCCGGTTATCGTAGGTTCCGTCACCCATAAGCAAAACATATTTAAGCTTACTCACGCCATTTATTTTTCCTTTTTCGTAGCAACTCCGGAAGTAATTTCGTATTCCGGCTGCGTCTGGCAATCCGCCAGAAAATTCATTATAAATTTCTTCCGGAGTAACAACAGAAACATCCATATTATCGGTCTCCCGATGATAATTTGCCAGCTTATCTGCTTCAATCTGCAATCCGGGGTAAGTCACAATGATCATTTCCGGAACATCGGAAGCATGTAGATTTTGATTGGCAACGTTTCCTGCAAATTCAGGAACAGGAATTGTTCCGGTGGGATTTATTGCCACGTACTCGTGAAAGGTTAATGAATTGGATTTAAATTTTAGTTGTCCGCTTTCAAAAACTGTTGGAATTTCAACTGCATTTTGAAAATCAGTGATGTCGATAATCTTCGTAGTTGCTGTAGCCCCGTTGATGATAAATTCGGAAACCAGATCCTGACCAGAGGCCCCCCTGCCATTAAAAAAATACACATCTGAATTAACATTCAGCTGACTTTCAAAATTAACGGCAAGATAGTCAAGCCAGGCATCCGACGAACTGTTTGAGGCATTGTAGGTCAATTTAACCTGAATATTTTTTGAAGACAGGCTTTCAGATGATTCAGTTTTTTGAATGTAGGCAAACTCACTGGTAGCATCTTTTGAATCATAGGCCTGAAATACAACCGGATTTAGTTTTTTACCATTTAAAACAACATCAAAGGAGCTGGAAGAAGAAGATCTTCCCACCAGTGAAGTGACAAATTGAATTGGTTTCGACACATCACAATTATCCAGAGTAAGGTTAAAAGTCTGAGACGAACCGGTTAAAAAATGTTCGCCAAACCATTGTGATCCAGACGAAAGAAGATTTACCAATTCCTTTTCATAATAAGCATAATTGGTAAAGGATGATACTTTTCTTCCGGCAACTCCTGAAATTTCAGCTGCCTTTTCAATTATTTCAGGATTTCCCTGATCGCTCAGGTAAAAAAAAGTTTCGGTCGAAAAATAATTTTGCTGATGAGTATAAAATCCGGTAATCTGATTTTGTTTAAATCCAATATTTCCGGTAGAATAGAAGAAAATACAATCTTTTCCTGCATTATCTTTTCCTGTCAAGACCGGATATAACGGAAGGTCATCAAAACTGATATCTTTATTCAAAACCGGCAACATAAGTCCACCTGCCCCATAAACTGAGACTTTTTCGGGACTGGCAAATCCCCACGTTTTTAACTGATCGTAAGTGATTTTGTAAAATCCCCTGTTTTTAGTTTTTATTTTTATCCAGTTACCGCTGCTCAAAACAGAGCTTGATTTCCAGCTATAGGCAGCCTGAGCTGATTTTAGCGGGTTGTTGGATTCGTTTATTGAAAGCGTAAAATCAACCAGTTTTAAAACCTGGCCATTGCGTTTTACGAACGGCAAAACGGTAACTTTCAGAATGGCCTGACCCGCGGAAATTCCAACTTCAGAGTGAATTTGCAATTCGTCACCGAGCCGATCAGCATCCAAAAATGAAGCATTTGCAACTGGCTCGAATTCCGCATTCAAAATTGAAACATCAGCCTGGGAAGAATGAATTGTAAAACTTTCAAACCAGTATGGGAGTTTATCCTGATTGAGAGAAACCGATCCGTCAAAATTTGGTGATTGAACCTGACTCGTCTCAAAACTTCCTTTCGAACTGTCCCATTTCAATGTTCTGTGATAATCAGCTGACCAAACAAATAAAGAGCAAAAAACAAAAATCAGAATTAAAGATAATTTAGGCATTCATTCAGATATTAGTTACAACAATTCGGTAAACGGTTATTAGCCGACAATATTATATTTTTATGTTTCAAAACGAACAAAATTAATACTAATCGCTAAACGCCAAAGCAAAGTCGTGGAATAGCAACAATGTATGATTAAAAAAGATTGAATACCTGAACAATATCAATTCAACAATTTAGTTATATTTGTGAGTCTTTTTAAAAAATAAAAAGGTAATAAACAATGAAATGAGCCTGCTGCCGAAAGATTCTATCTTTCAAATATTCAGTCGGGCGAGTGACATGTGGCAGTTAAAAAAACAAATTTATAGACGCATGAAATTTAGATCCATAATGTTATTTGGTCTTGCCACGTTAATGGCTGGATGCGGATTATTTGGAAAAGGCAAAGGTTCAAAATCAGACACTTCTCACTCGACAGGATGGGAATTTGGAGATCCAAAAAATGGTGGATTTCAGGCTGATAATGGCTATGAGCAGGAAACTGGACCAGGTTTGGTGTTTATTCAGGGTGGTACTTTTACCATGGGGCGGGTTGAACAGGATGTGATGTATGACTGGAATAATGTTCCGCGACGGGTAACTGTAGCCTCCTTCTATATGGATGAAACTGAAGTTTCAAATCTGGACTATCGTGAATATTTATACTGGTTGAAACGGGTTTATCCAACTAATCCTGAAAAAGTAAGGGCAGCACTGCCCGATACATTGGTTTGGCGGGAAGAACTGGCATATAATGAACCTTATATCACAAATTATCTTCGTCACCCGGCCTATGGCGATTACCCTGTTGTTGGTGTTTCATGGATTCAGGCGGATGCATACTCAAAATGGAGAACAGACCGTGTGAATGAGAAAATTCTTATTGATAAAGGAATTATTTCACCGGACGCCACACAGAGCGGACAAAACATTTTTACTACCGAAACTTTCCTTGCCGGATTGTATCAGGGAACTGAAGGTAAAAAGCCATTAAAAGATGCTGCCGGAACAACCAGAAGAATTCGTTGGGAAGATGGTTTGCTGTTACCAAATTACCGTCTGCCTACCGAAGCTGAATGGGAATATGCCGCACTTGGACTGGTTGGTAATACTGATGAAGAAATCCTGACTGACCGGAAATTATATCCATGGAATGGCACTTATCTGCGTGATGATGCAAAGAAAACCCGTGGAAGAATGATGGCCAACTTTACCCGTGGACGTGGTGACATGATGGGTGTGGCCGGTGCATTGAACGACAATGCGGACATAACAGCTCCGGTTGTTTCATACCAGCCAAACGATTATGGTTTGTACTGCATGGCTGGAAACGTAAATGAGTGGGTTTATGATGTTTACCGTCCATTGTCATCTTCCGACATGGCAGAATTCCAACCATTCCGTGGCAATACATTTACCAAATACAGAACCGATACTGATGGCAAACTAGTTCGTAATGAATATGGTGAATTAGTAAAAGATACTATTGCTGATTACCGCAACTTTAACGACGGTGACTATAAAAGTCAGATTATTGAAGGTGAAGACTGGAATGCACAGAAAGATAAAACAAGAACCGGAAATATGTACATTCAGTCGAACAAGGAAGGTCAGTTTTCTTCGATCATTTCGGATAATGCCAGAATTTATAAAGGCGGAAGCTGGAAAGACAGACCATACTGGTTAAGCCCTGGAACCCGCAGATACAGACCAGAAAAAGAATCCGCTAACGATTTGGGATTCCGCTGCGCCATGACCCGCGTTGGAAGCCCCGACGGATTATAAGAATTTCTATTTTCCAATAGAAAACCTCATTTGTAAAAGTGAGGTTTTCTTTTTTAATCAAATCATGATTACAAGCGAACTATATAACATTTTCAGGAATCATCCGGTAGTAACAACCGATTCACGAAATATACCTTCCGGTAGCATCTTCTTTGCATTAAAAGGAGAAAACTTCAACGGGAATAAGTTTGCGGCCGATGCACTGACAAAAGGTGCCGCCTTTTCCGTAATTGATGAACCTGAATATCGTTTAAATGATTCATTTATTCTGGTCGATAACGTTTTGGAGAGCCTTCAGAAACTTGCCAGGTTTCACCGCGATCAGCTTGCAATCCCGATTCTGGCCATCACCGGAACAAATGGGAAAACAACAACTAAGGAATTAATTGCTGCGGTACTTTTAAAAAAATATAAGGTAAATTACACACAGGGAAATTTAAACAACCACATTGGAGTACCACTAACCTTGTTATCCATGAACAAGGAAACTGAATTTGGAGTAGTTGAAATGGGAGCAAATCATCTGGGAGAAATAAAAATTCTTTGTGAAATTGCCAATCCTGATTTTGGGATAATTACCAATATAGGGAGAGCCCATCTGGAAGGATTTGGATCGTTTGAAGGAGTGATTCGTACCAAATCTGAGATGTATGATTTCCTCCGGACAAAAAACGGGAAATGCTTTATTCATGCAGATAATTCGTTACTGTTAAAACAGGCAGAAGGCCTTGAACAGATCAGTTACGGAAAATCTTCCGGAGTTTATATGACGGGAGAACCTGCAAGCACTGATAACCATTTAGTCGTAAAAGCCTTGTTTCAAAAGGGTTGGCTTTATCTGAAATCAAAATTGGTGGGCGATTATAATTTCGAGAATTTACTGGCTGCTGCCTGTGTTGGGAAATATTTTGAGGTTGATCCGTTATTGATTCAGGCTGCAATGGCTGAATACACGCCGTCAAATAACCGGTCACAACTTATTCAGAAGGACAAAAACACAATCATCATGGATGCATATAACGCAAATCCGACAAGTATGATGGCAGCACTGATCAATTTCACAAACATTCAGAATAAAGAAAAATATGTTATCTTAGGAGATATGCTTGAACTGGGAGAAGCGACAGAGGAAGAGCATCAAAAAATTGTTAACTATTTGGATGGGCAAAATTTCAGCACCGTTATTTTGGTTGGTCCATGTTTTGGAAAGACAATCAGTATAAAAGAAAAAAAGAAGTTCGAACATGTCGAACTTCTTTCAAACTACCTAAAAACACAACCTATTGAAAACAAACTCATTCTGATAAAAGGTTCAAGGGGAATTCATCTCGAGAAGATTCTTGAACTTTTACCCTGAAATATTTTAATTTATTACTGGCTTTTTAACTTTTAATACATCAGCAATTGCTTTTTCAAACGATGCTTTCGGAAGAGCTCCCATGGCCATTTGTGGTTGTCCGTCAACCGGAACAAACAGTAATGAAGGAATACTCTGAATTCCGAACATGGCTGATAATTCACGTTCATTTTCGGTATTTACTTTGTAAATAACAAGTCCATCGCCGTATTCTTTCTGAAGTTCTTCCAGAACCGGGGCAACCATTTTGCATGGGCCGCACCAATCAGCATAAAAGTCAATCATACAAGGTGTTTTCCCTTCGTATTTCCATTCTTTATTGACTTCAAAGTTGAATACTTTTTCTTTGAATGTCTCTTGTGTTAAATGTTCTAACATGGCTATAAATTTTAATTATACAAATATATACATTTTTTGATATCTTAAATATCAATTCCTATGCCAACAAATTTAAATCATTGTTTTTGGCACCAGACAGCAATTAATTGTAATTTTGTCACAAAATAAAACAAATTGTCATATATATTTATCTAGATACGTCTATTTTCGGATTATATTTCATGAAGCAACACATTCAACATCCCATATTTACTGTCATTGGCGGTATCGCAGACGAACTGAAACAGGAAACCTATGTCATCGGAGGATTTGTCAGAGATTTAATTTTAAACCGTACTTCTCCTGATATCGATATTGTTACGATTGGCAGTGGTATTTCCCTTGCTGAAAAAGTTGCAAAAAAATTAGGCCCCAACATCAACGTAAGTGTTTTTAAGACATTTGGAACTGCCATGTTAAAATACCAATCGCTGGAAGTTGAATTTGTTGGTGCCCGAAAAGAATCCTACCACGAGGATTCCAGAAAACCGGTTGTTGAAGATGGGACCCTGGAAGAAGACCAGAACCGAAGGGATTTTACCATCAATGCTCTGGCAATATGCCTGAACAGCGATCGGTATGGTGAGTTAATCGATCCTTTTGGAGGAATTCAGGATATCGAAAATAAAATCATTCGCACTCCTCTTGATCCCGGAATTACTTTTTCTGACGATCCGTTACGAATGATGCGCGCCATACGATTTGCAACTCAACTGGGTTTTACGATAGAAGAAAAAACTCTGGAAGCCATTTCACATCACAGGAAACGGATAAATATTATTTCAAAAGAACGGATTGGCGAAGAACTCAATAAAATTATACTTTCATCGAAACCCTCAGTTGGCTTTAAATTACTGGAAAGAACCGGTCTGCTCGAACTTATTTTTCCGGAATTATACCGAATGAAAGGAAGAGAAGAAGTAAACGGTGTAGGTCACAAAGATAATTTTTACCATACACTCGAGGTACTCGACCGGATTGTCCCAAACACCAATAATCTTTGGTTGCGCTGGTCTGCTTTACTGCACGACATTGCCAAACCGGTTACCAAAAGATTTTCACCTCAATTAGGCTGGACATTTCATTCTCACAATTTTGTCGGTGCCAAAATGGTACCCACACTATTTAAAAAAATGAAGTTTCCGATGAATGAAAAGATGAAATATGTTCAGAAGATGGTAGAATTGCACATGCGCCCCATCGTGCTTTCCGAAGAAATCGTGACCGACTCGGCAATCAGAAGATTATTGTTTGAAGCCGGAGATGATATTGACGATCTGATGACTTTGTGTGAAGCCGATATCACCTCGAAAAATCAGGAAAAAGTTAAAAAATATTACAGTAATTTTCAGCTTGTCCGGCAAAAGCTAAAAGAACTGGAAGAAAGAGATCACATCCGGAATTTTCAGCCACCGGTTTCAGGAGAAACAATTATGGAAGTATTTGGCCTCGGCCCCTGCAAAGAAGTAGGACTAATTAAAACAGCCATAAAAGACGCTATCCTGGACGGAATTATACAAAACGAACCTGAAGAAGCCTATAAATTTATGCTGGAGACAGCGAACAGCATGGGATTAATCCCACAAACAAAAAATTAACGACTCTTTAAATTGAAGCGCAACAATACAGGAAGGTGATCAGAAAATCCTTCCTGATGGTTAAATCCGACATAAGTGCGTCTTGGTTTTACTCCACCAAATTTCTCATCTGGTTCTAATAAAAAATCAGGAGAGAATATTTCAGCTTTAAGGGAATTCAAACAAGTTGTATCACTTAAAATATAATCGGATACAATAAACTGATCAAATACATTCCAGGAATATTGATTTTTAATTGTTTGTATCTTTCCCGAGAGCCATTCTCCGGATAAGTTAATTAATTCTCCCGGATTATCCGGGTCATCCGACAATTTTGAATCCAGAACTTCCGCTATACTTTCATTTAGCGCATTGTCATTAAAATCACCCATGCAAATGATGTTGGCATTCCTGAAGCGGGATTCTGTCTTCAGAACTGCCTTTTTGAGCGTTTCGGCAGCCAGATTCCGGAATCGTTTGGTTTCCATAATTCCACCATAACGCGATGGCCAGTGATTCACGAAAATATGCAAGGTATCGCATCCATTTAATACACCACTTACCATTAAAATATCCCGAGTGTGAAAAGAAAGATCCAGCGAATCAACAACAGGAATAGCTTCATAATCGAACGGAATAAAAAGCTCCGGCCGGTAAAGAAGAGCCACATCTATCCCCCGGATATCCGGTGAATTCTTGTATACAATCTTATAGTTGAATTTGCTTAATACCGGATTTCTCACCAGGTATTCCAGCACCTTCATGTTTTCAATCTCACACAATCCCACGATTATAGGAGCATTCCATTTACCGGCAGCCATGACAGTTTTTGCCAAACGGTCAGTTTTACCCTGAAACTTTTTCCAGGTCCATCTTCGCGACCCACCTGGAGTGAACTCATCGTCAGTTGTCAGCGAATCATTTTCACAGTCAAAAAAATTCTCAGTATTGTAGAACATCAATGAATATTTCTGCTGAAGAAGATTATTCTGTCCATATATTTCCTGAAAGTGAACAGATAGAATGAGAAATAATCCAAGCGACAAATAAAGTTTCATCACCGACAAGTTAGGAATGGAAATAGTTTGGTTGTGGAATAGTCGAACTTATTTCGCTTTTTTCTCCTGGCGTTCCAAAGCCCCGATATCAGGCCCTTTATCCAGTAAGCGATCGCGTCCTTTCAAATCGGTTGGGAACAATTTAGCGACAGATAATTTTCCGGTGTCTTTAGCTGGACTTAAGGTATCCAACTCGAAATTGTATTTTTTATACGGATCAACAAATTTAGGATCTATACCTTTCAGGATATTTAGAAAATGTTCGGTATTATTTACTTTAAAGGTGTCAGAAACCTGCAGAATACAACGATCAAACATGTAATTGAATGCAGCTTCCGAATTTTTACTTAGCAGCAATTCATTATTATCGATCACATTTCCGGTTATGATGCAATTTGCAAAAGATGCTTTAACCAAATCTCCGACATAGGCAGGATCATCTTTTTTAAGTATCAGGTAATTCTGAATTTGAAGTGAAGGAGTACTTCTGGCCTTAAATCCATAACCTCCCCAATAATTCGCAATGGTCGAATGATTAAATTCATAATTACCTCCTACCAGTAAGGCAACAGCATAAAATCCACAATTGGTGATTAAACAGTTATCAGCCTGAATGTCCGATTTCATTGCAAATATTCCGGCATAAGCCATGTTTTGAATTTTGGTGTTGCTCAGTTTTACGGTAGCAAAACCCTCATTTTCAATATTACCAACCTGAAGACCAATATTTGCATTTTTGATCTCTGCGTTTATAAACTCATTGTTTTTACTTCCGGAATAAAGTAAAATCCCATTCCACTGATCAGGAACATTGGCATAAACGTTTTCAAGCCGGTCGCCATAGAAATGAATCGGATTTTCAACCGTTCCTTTCGCCTGGATTTTTCCCTTTACATATAAACCGGCGTCCTTATGGAAATAGATATTGGTACCGGATTCAATTGTCAAAGTTGCATTGCTGTCAACAAAAGCGTAATTGTATACCAGGTATGGTTTATCCTTTTTCCAGGTTGTATTTTTTTTGATTGTCTCCTTCCTGATTAATACAAAATCCTGGCCCCAGGCCACCAGATCGACATCCTGACGATTCATGTTTGTTTCAAATTCGATGGAATCTTTTACAATCAGTGGTAAATCCTGACCACTCGGATCAATGGTTACCTCAACAAAAATATAAAGACTGTCAAACGGAGCAAGTTCCAGATTCTGAAGTTCGTTGGCTGAAACTCCGTTAATATTTAATCTAAAATTTGAAGCATCACCTTTTGCAAGTTTTACGGACGAAATCAGGATTTTCTGATTATACGGATTGTATATTTTCAGATGTTGTGTTGTTGAGCCAATGGTAGTAAAAACAGTGTCAAATAAAACTGTATCAACCGAAAAACCGAGTTTCACATCTGTTGAAGAAAGATATTTTTCGTCTTCACAAGAGTAAAGGTATCCCAGTGAGATAAGAAGAAATAATATGTTGACAAGTTTTTTCAACCGGATTGATTTGTGAATATAACGGAACATGATACTACTTAGTGTTCAAAAATAAGAAATGATTTTCACATTTTTTAACATTCACTCCATTTAGTGTCAAAATCAAACTTTTAAAGTGCAAAACTGAAAGAAAAAGTAGATTATAAACAACCAATCTTAATCAATCCTGTTTCCATACAAACAATTAGCTCCGTTTTAAACTGTTTTTATCCAATATTAACAAATTGATATTTTTAAAATACTGTCGTTTAATCCTGAAAATCCGGATTGGATAAACTATTAAAAACTGATAATTTCAGATATTTTTATCGTTAAAATCAGAAGAATCAATTTCGCTTTTCCTAGTTTCGCAAATGAGTTCAATTCACCGGTTTTATACAAATCATGACATACAAAATGAAGCAAATCATTTTTCTTATTATACTTCTCAATATACAGACCTACATTTCAAACGCCAGAGAAATCCCACCTTTCTTAAAATCCAGACAGACGATCTGGGTCGATTCTGTCATGAATCAACTTAGTGTTGATCAAAAAATTGGTCAGCTTTTTATGATTCAGGCCTATTCAAACGGCAAAAATGATCAGACAGAAGAATTACTTCAGCAGATTGAAAAATACGAAGTTGGTGCGGTAATTTTTATGCAGGGAAGTCCGGTTGCTCAGGCCGGAATATGCAATCAGCTTCAGACAACTTCTAATATTCCGCTTTTAGTTGCAATTGATGCTGAAACCGGACTTGGATTCCGGTTGGATTCAACCATGAATTATCCGGTACAAATGGCTCTGGGAGCGATTTCCAACGACACTCTGATTTATAAAATGGGCCAGGAAATTGGAGCACAATGCCGCAGGCTCGGTATTCACATGAATATGGCGCCAGTATGCGACATCAATGTCAATCCTGAAAATCCTGTGATTAATTACCGTTCGTTTGGTGAAGATAAATATCAGGTTGCACGAAAATCCTGGTTGTATGCCCAAGGGATGCAAGATGCCGGAGTTATTTCTGTTGCCAAACATTTTCCGGGACATGGCGATACACAAACCGATTCACACCTGGGATTACCTGTAATCCTTCAATCAAAAAACCAACTCGATTCAATTGAATTATTTCCCTTCTCCTACCTCATCAACAAAGGAATCGGAGCAGTTATGACCGCTCATCTGCAGGTCCCCTCGCTCGAATCAAACAGCAAACTGCCAGCTTCGCTTTCATCAAAAATCATCAATAATAAACTAAAAAACGAACTCGGTTTCGAAGGACTGGTTATTACCGATGCCATGAATATGAAAGGTGTAAGCAACAATTATTCGTCGGCTGAATCGTCGGTGATGGCCCTGAAAGCCGGAAACGATATGGTCGAAATTATGCCCCGTCTCGACCGTGCAATTGCTGCGGTGAAACTTGCAGTTCAGAAAGGGGAAATTTCGATCGAAGAAATCGATGCCAAATGCCGAAAAGTATTACTGGCGAAAAGCTGGATCGGACTCGACAAACAACGAATTGTTAAAACCGGAAACCTGAGCCTGGACCTAAATAAACCTTCATTTCAGCTGACCAAACGATTGCTTCAGGAACAATCACTGACTGTGCTTCAAAACCGCAACGACCTGATCCCGCTAAGAAATCTGGACACTTTAAAAATCGCCAGTCTGGTAATTGGTCAGGAACAGGAGTTGCCCTTCCAGAGAATGCTTGCGAATTATGCTGAAGTCGATCATTTTAACATTTCAAAAACTCCAACAGAATTGGAAATCGACAAACTCATCAATCAGTTAAGTCCTTATAATCTGGTGATTATCGGCATCGAAGGAATGAGTTTATATCCGCACAAAAGATTTGGAATAATGGATCAGCAAATCAGCTTGACCGAAAAACTTAAAAACAAACGTTCCATTACCGTTTTCTTCGGAAATCCATATGCACTGCCGAATTTCACTGCAATAACGGAATCCGCCGGACTTATCTTAGCCTATCAGAATGATCCGGGTATTCAGGAATTGGCCGCTCAGTTAATTTTTGGCGCAACCGGAGCTTCAGGCAAACTTCCGGTAACGGTAAAAAACTTGTTTCCAATCCATTCAGGAATTAATACCGAAGCCATCAAACGGCTTAAATACACCTTGCCCGAAGAAGTTGGAATCAGTTCATCTTTCCTGAAAAACAAACTGGACTCACTGGCTGAACTGGGAATTAAGAACCATGCATTTCCGGGTTGCCAGGTTCTGGTTGCAAAAAACGGAAAAGTTATTTTCAATGCTTCGTATGGATACCTGACTTACGATACCCTTCAGAAAGTCAGACCAGATATTATCTACGATCTGGCTTCGGTCACAAAAATTACTGCAGCACTGCCGGTAATTATGAAATTATATGAAGAAAAGAAGATAAATCTCGATGCACCATTTTCTGATTATTTTACCAGTTTCAAAAACACCAGCAAATCAGGATTGACCTTTCGGGATATTCTCACACATCAGGCCAGGCTTCAGGCCAGTATACCATTCTGGCTCGAAACTGGCAGTTCGACCAGGTTGCGCAAAGGAGTTTTTCAGGATCAGCCATCTGAAAAATTTCAGGTACGAATTTCAAATGGATTATATGTCAGGAATGATTTCAAGAATCTGATAGTTTCGGACATTATTAAATCCCCGTTGCGTGCTCAAAAAGAGTTTCACTATTCCGATCTCGGATTCTGTTTGATTCCCCAGGTAGCTGAATTCCTCACCGGAAAATATTTTCCGGAGTATTTGAATGCTGAATTCCTGAAACCTCTCGGGGCAGTTTCGACTGGATACAAACCCTATGAACACTTCCCGGTTGAACAGATTGCCCCAACCGAGAATGATGAAACATTTCGGAAAGAACTTATTCAGGGATATGTACACGACGAACTGGCTGCATTACTGGGAGGTGTTTCCGGAAATGCAGGTTTATTCAGCACGGCCAACGATTTGGCAAAAATCATGCAGATGTACCTTCAGGAAGGATATTACGGCGGAAAACAATTTTTAACTCCGGAAACGATCAAAGAATTTACGAAAATACAGTTCCCGCAAACTAAAAACAGAAGGGCTCTTGGGTTCGACCGGCCCAATCCGGGCTTATACGGCCAGAAAAACAAATTTCCGGCTGAAGATGCAAGCCCTTCCAGTTACGGTCACACTGGATTTACCGGAATTTTCACCTGGGTCGATCCAATCAATCAAAGCCTGTTTGTTTTCCTTTCGAACCGGGTGTATCCAACCCGAAGAAATACAGCGATATATGACCTGAATATCCGGACTGAGATGCACCAGGTCATCTATGATGCCATTCGAAAAGGGATGTAGGAATTCTTAAAATTTGTTAAATATTTTAGCTGATTAATCTTGTTTCGATTAAATCTAAAATCGTAAAACTCTAATTAAAAATCAATTACAAAGTCAGATTAAAGTCATTTAATACGATTGTAAAACTCATCGAAAAAACATGCAAAAAAACATGAACATTACCTCATTGTTATTTATTTATTAATTCTAACTTTAAAGGGTAATACAAGAAAAGAAGAGTGTACAACCATAAAAATTAAATGACATGGAAAGAAAAATCACTTTTAATGAACTCCGTCACATCAAAGACAGTTTACCTGCCGGTTCAATTCATCAAATTGCGGAAGAGTTTGGAATTGAAGTTGAAACCGTCAGGAATTATTTTGGAGGCGCAAACTATGAAAAAGGAAAATCGGTTGGATTACACATCGAACCTGGTCCTGATGGCGGCGTTGTTCTTCTTGATGACACAGCAATTTTGGAAAGAGCGCAACAATTACTTTCTTCTCAGTTAAATTAAAATTATTTTACTTTTAAAATAGACTGCCTTATCTTTATAGGGCAGTTTTTTTTTGTCCAAAAATATCTAAACTAACCAATCCAAGCATGAAAAACTTATCAATCCTCCTTTCATTGTGCATTTTGACACTCTCCGGATCTGCACAGAAATCGCTTTTTAACGGCAAAAACTTCAAGAACTGGGATATTTTTCTGGGATCATCGATCTCCGGATTCGAAGATTTAGCAAAAAAAGCCACTCCGGAATCAACCTATCGGGTTGTAAAAATGGAAAATCAGAACATGATCTACATTTCAGGAGACATCAATGCCGCACTGGCCACCAAAACAGAATATTCGAACTACCACCTTCACCTCGAATTCAAATGGGGCGAAAAAGTATACGGAAAGCGAAACAGCGGATTACTGTATCACAGCTTTGGCCCCTTTGGTGCCGCTTTCGGAACCTGGATGGCCAACATTGAACATCAGCTGATGCACGATAATCTTGGGGATACGTATTTAATGGTGAACACTGCGTGTGAAACTAAAACCACAAAAAGTGAGGATGGCAAAACATTTACCTACTCTCCGGAAGGACAAACAACTTCGTTTAGCGAAAACAGCAATGGCCGCTCCATAAAAAAGGCAAAAGATGCAGAGAAACCTCTTGGAGAATGGAATACAGTTGATTTGTACTGTTTCGGGCAAACTGCCGTTCATGTGGTAAACGGACAGGTTGTCATGGTCAATACCAATTGCAGCACCATCGAAAACGGACAAAAAATACCACTCACCAAGGGAAAAATCCAGATCCAGTCGGAAGGCGGCGAGTTTTATATCCGGAAAATTGAAATCGAAAAAATCAAGGCGATTCCTTCCGGATTGGCGAATTAAACCGAAAATAGTACAACAATACACATCAAAGAAGTTGTATCAAAAGTCAAAATAATCGCAACGCCAGTCACCCCGAATTCATTTCTTGGTCTGATATTCAAAGCGATTGGATCCAGAAACAAGTCCAGGATGTCAGGAATGACGATTTTTGATACAGCCTCTTTTTTATACCGGTTCAGCTCAACTGAACTTTTTCATTTTAGCGTGTACTGAAAGAAAAAGTACACATGACACCAACCCGAATCAACAACCTGACCGGATGGGCTGTATTTGGCCTATCGCTATTTGTTTATGTTTTAACTCTGGAACCCACACTCAGCCTGTGGGACTGCGGCGAATTCCTGGTTTCGGCCTATAAACTGGAAATAAACCATTCGCCAGGCGCTCCCCTTTTCATGCTGCTTGGCCGCATTTTCTCATTGCTCAGCTTCGGAAATCCTGAAAAAGCGGCCTATGCCATTAATTTAGTTTCAGCCATTTCGAGCGCAGCAACAGTTCTGTTTCTATACTGGACCATTGTTTGGCTTATTTCCAAAATGGAATTTTCTCAGAAAAAAAACTATCCGCTGGTCCTGAAATTCGGAGCAGCAGCTATTGGTGCACTTTCATTTGCCTTCACCGATTCATTTTGGTTTTCAGCCGTCGAAGCCGAAGTTTATGCACTTTCGTCGCTTTTCAGTGCCGCAGTTCTTTGGGCGGCCACCCGCTGGGAACGAGAAGCTGATCAACCGGATTCTTCAAGATGGATGATCCTGATTTTCTTTCTGACCGGCCTCTCAATCGGCGTACATTTGCTCAATTTACTGGTGATTCCAACCGTCGGTTTAATCATTTATTTCAGGAAATACACCTATTCACTAAAAGGAATGACACTGGCCATTCTGATCAGCGGAATTGGAATCGTTGCATTGCTCCAGGTTTTTATCCCAGGATTACTTGACTTGTCGAAAAATCTAGAACTGTTTTTTGTCAACAAACTTCATTTCCCCATTCATTCCGGTCTGCTCACGTACCTCGTTTTGCTCATTGCTTTAATTTCAGGAGGAATAATTTACAGCCATAAAAAAAACCTGCCCAAACTTAACCTGGCATTTTTATGCCTGACTTTTTTACTGATCGGGTACACCTCATATGTTGCCACAATTATCAGGGCATCTGCAAATGTTCCGGTCAATCAGGGAAATCCTGAAACGACATTCAGTTTATTGAATTACCTGAACCGCGAACAATACGGAACGCGCCCAATACTTTATGGCGAAAATTTCGGATCGGTAGCAACCGGCTATGAGGAACGGGAAACCTGGATTGCACAAAACGACAAATACATCAAAAGCAATTTAAATCCTGAAGTTGAATACGATAAAAATACAGTCGGATTTTTTCCCCGGATGCACAGCAGCGATCAGGAACATATAAAAGCGTATCAACGGTGGATTGATTTCAAAGGCAGAAAAATTAGTGTTCACGATCAGGAAGGGAAACTGTCAGGCACAACAATTCCAACTTTTCAGGATAACCTTTCATTTTTCCTGAAATATCAATTGGGCTTCATGTATTTCAGATATTTCATGTGGAATTTTGCGGGCCGGCAAAACGACATTCAGGGAAATGGTGATGTACTGAACGGAAACTGGCAATCTGGAATTCCGTTTATCGACCGTCATATTGCAGGTCCGCAGGAAAATTTACCTTCAGCGATGAAAACAAACAAAGGCCGAAATTCTTACTTTTTTCTACCTCTGATATTAGGGATTCTCGGAATTATCTTTCAATACAAACACGACAGGCAAAATTTTCTGACAACCGGTTTGCTGTTTTTCCTGATGAGTGTTGCGCTGGTCGTTTATCTGAACGAAGTTCCAAACACACCCCGAGAACGTGACTATGTTTATGTTGGTTCGTTTTATGCTTTCTGTATCTGGATCGGATTCGGGGTTTTATACCTATTTCATTGTTTATTCAGGGTCGTTCAGGAAAAAAAAGCACTGGTTTCGGCCCTGATATTAAGTCTGGCAGCTTCACCTCTTATTTTAATTGCACAAAACTACGACGATCACGATCGCTCCGGAAGATATTCAGCCCGCGATCTGGCCCGGAATTACCTCGATTCCTGCGAGAAAGATGCCATTTTGTTCACCCATGCGGATAACGACACCTATCCGCTTTGGTATTGTCAGGAAGTGGAAGGAATCCGCCGTGATGTGCGCGTTGTTGTGATGCCTTATTTACAGGCCGGGTGGTACCTGGAGCAACTTCAGCGAAAAGTGTATCAAAACAATGGTCTGAAAATGAATATTCCCCTGGAGAAATATCAGTCGGGGCAACTCGATTTTGTGTATATCGTTCCTAAAATTCAGACCGAACAAACACTGAATGACGTGCTTGCTTTTGTTGGGAGCGACTCATCGAAAACCAAACTGACCGTCGAAAACAACCAAAAAATCAGCTACATCCCAACAAACAAAATTGGTCTGAGCATTCCTAAACACGACACAATTCACCTTGATTTTAATCAGCGCGCCATAAACAAAGGCGATCTGGCCTTTTGGGACATTATTTCGTCGAACTGGGGAAACCGTCCTGTATGTTTTACTTCGTGGATCGATCCCGGAGAGCATGGGCTAAAGAACAACCTGATTTTTGACGGATTGATCTTCCGACTGACCGACCAGGTAACAGATAGTAATTCGGTACTCGAAATGGGAAAAATTGAAACTCAGAGTCTTTATACCAAACTGATGAAAAACTGCAACTGGGACAATCTGGCTGATCCAGCGGTTTATTTCGACTGGCATCACCGGAGGATGTTTGCCAGCATGCAACTGCGAACCGCCTTTTATCGTTTGGCCAAAGCCCTGACAGATGATCATCAGACCGAAAAAGCCATTGAAGTTTTGAAAAAAGCGGATCAGACCATCCCATTAAAGCATTGGCCGATTGATTATCAAAGTATTCTAATGGCCGAACTTTATGCTGCCAACGGAGATGAACATCAGTATAAAATCAGGTTTAAAGAATTATCAGATTCACTGGAAGAATGGCTTACTTATTATTCCGGAATTGCCCCGAATCAGAAAATTTCCATTCGCGATGAAGCCGGATATCAGTTGTCGCTTTACAACGAACTGATCAACCAGGCAAAAGACTCCTTCCCGAAAAATGAACTTCTGGCCATGAATGAAAAACTAATGAAGTTTGCCCGCGCGTTGGAATAAGAGAAACCGTTTAATCCAAAGAACAAGGCCATGCAGATGATTTCTGCATGGCCTTGTTCTTTGGATTTCATTTCAGAAAAGGATTCCATAAAAAGGGGAGATGAAATCCCCCCTACGTATTTTAATTCAAACTATCCCTGCGTAATGAATCGATATTTTGGATATAATGAGCTGTATCGGCGACTAAAAACCGCTGATTTGAAATTGAATCGGCTCCGTGAATTTTCGATGAATCAAAAGTGAACTGATTATTCATGACCGAGAAAAACAAGACAACCGAGACCAGACCGGTTTTTAATCCCAGACTTTGCATCGAAAAGATCCAGACTAAAAAGCTGGAAAACGAATTTTGCTTCTGTTTCGCATTTCCGCTTTTCAGCAAAAACGAATACATCAAACGATCTTCAATTGCCTGATCCGGTTCGCCAACCCGATCGTTCCGCAGAAGCTCTGACAGAATTTTGTCGTGAATCTTATTTTTCATGTCACAAATGTTTTAAAGTTCAAATTCATCTTTCAAATACTCCAGTTTTCCGGCAAGTATTTTTTTTGCATAAAACAACCTGGACTTTACTGTTCCCTCCGGAAGTTCAAGTATCCCGGCCACTTCCCTGATTGAAAATCCTTCACGGTACCGAAGTAAAAAAGCGGAGCGATGTTCTTCACCCAGTCCATCAAGAGTTTGAAATACCTTTTCGACCAGCTTTTCAGGATCAATGGTGGCATCGCTTAGATAATCGATCTGAGGTTTCAGGACCACCTCTTCCTGATATTCCTGACTAATGCCCCGGCGACGGTATTCATTTTTGCACATGTTATTGGCTACTGAATACAACCAGGTTGAAAATGGAAACGTCGGATTATATTGCTCCGGTTTCTCGATGAGTTTCATAAACAACTCCTGAAGAAAATCGTTGGCCAGCTCAGTCGAATTACCGAGCATACGATAGAAATAATAATACATCCGGCCTTTATACCGATGATAAAGTTCGCTGAAAGCAGCATGATTGCCTGAAACGATTTGCTGCATCAGCTCTGTGTCGCTGAATATCTTATTTTTTCTCCGGAAGATCAATTCGACTCTTTTTTAAGATTAACCAGATAAATGCAAGGTACGATCCGATGATGACTAAAGGCGCCAGTGTAATTCGCCTGAAACTAAAAATGTCATCGTTAAAGACGTTCTTGTCGGCCGAACCTCCTCCCCTCATCAGAATAAAACCCAAAGTTAAGAAACCGCCAATCAGCACCAAAATCAGATATTTGTTTTTTGAAAAAATCATACTTTTTTGTTCCAGTACACCCGAAAACCAAAAGGTTCAGATTTATTCAAAAAAAAATCCGGAATAGGATTCATTTCTGAATTCCTTTTCCGGAAAATTTAATTTCTTGAGCAACTATTTTTCCTGAAATTTAATCAGTGGCTACATTCTTCCCCATGGGATTGCAGCCAGGATAACCACAAACGCGATTAAAAAGAAAATGGCGCCTGTTTTGAATTTTGCCACATCGGGTTTGGCTTTTTTAGATTTTGCCCGCCCAATGTGAACCAGAACCACGGCAATTAACATCATGGTAAGGTGTTCAACCGCGTAGAATCTCAGGTCTGCATCTTTCATGGCTGCACCAAAATCCGACATGGCCATTTTGGTCACCGGACTCAGAAAAAAGTAAAGGATCAAACCGGTCAGCAACTGCAAATCCATGAGTGAGGTAAAAATAACTCCGATCAGATTATCGGCTTTGGTCCAGCTTTTCTTTCCAAGCCAACCTGCCAGGTATTTCCCGGTTGTAATCAGCATACTAATTAAAAGCAACCACCGCAAGGTATCGTGTACATGTAAAAATCCTGTATACATATTTATTTTAGTTTTAACGTTCGGAAAGATAAACGAATAAAAGCTGTTTTGGTTGAATTTATTTTCGACCCGCTTATTCGTTTAAAATTCCGGTACCTTCAACAATGTGACAACCATTCACCTCATACAATGCGCTTCGTATCATTTTCTCGGCCAAAACATCGACCGGGGTTGGGCGGTATCTTTTAAAAATGAATTGAGTGATAAACCGCGTAAAAACGAGTCCAATTTTCTCCCCGGTTCTTTTCTCGAGTCGTTTCCCATCCAGAATAGAAGGTCTGAAAATGATCAGCCGTTTAAATCCGAGAAGTGAAACAGCATCCTCAAGTTCACCTTTAATCCGTGAATAAAACACTGATGATCTGGCATTTGCTCCCATCGACGAGACCAATATCAGGGTAGAAACATCATTTTCGGCTGCAGCTTTCGCAAATTCATACTGATAGAAAAAATCAACCCGGTATTGTTTATCCCGTGTTTTTGCCGTTTTAATTGTTGTCCCAAGAGTTGAAAAAAGCACATCACCCCGAACAAATTTGCTCCAGGTTTCAGGTTCTTCAAAATCAATGATCCGTTCTTCCAGTTTCGAATGAATAATTCCGGTGGCTCTGCGTACAAAAATCCGTACCAGATCAAACTCGTAATAATTCAACAATTGAAGTACCAGTTCATTGCCTACTAATCCACTGGCACCAATAACATTTGCTACTTGTCCCATCTTAGATTTGTTTTATAATTTGATCATTTAACAACTGTTCAAAATGCTCCGTGATTGTTTTTTCGAACGGAATAAATTCTATTCCCAGATCTTTCCTGATGTATGAATTGTCAAATTTCAGATCAATGCCTACATTTAGCTTCACATATTTACGTGTAAATCCGGCCAACGGAGCAATAATCCAGAATAGCCATTTCGGCACAAATCCTTTGGGTAGTGGATATTGCGGATATTTTTTCCGGATCGCATCAGCCATCTCCAGAAAGTTTTTATGATCCGAAACACAAATATGCCTTCCTGATGCTGATTCACTAAATCCGGCTAAAACATGAGCTTTTGCCACATCACGCACATCCACAAAACCCATATCTCCGGAAGGGACCCCGGTCTTAAATTTTCCGGAAGCGAGCTGAATCATGATGTCGATACTCGTTGAATCGGTTCGCTTACTGAGCGAAGGCCCCATGATGAATCCGGGATTGATTGACAGAAGATCCCATCGCTTCTGATTTCCAACAAGTTCCCAGGCCAGTTTTTCTGCCAGAGTTTTTGAAAAAGCATAGGGCTGGTGTTTAACCGAACTCGAAAAATTCCAGTGTTCTTCAGTAAAAATTCCATGCTTTGTTTTTTCAATATCAATGGCATCTCCAAAAACTGCAACAACACTTGAGGTCAGTACGACGCGCTTTACTCCATCTGTTTTGCTTACTGTTTCGAGCACATTCCGGGTTCCCTCCAGCGCAGGTTCAACCAATTCCTTTTGTGCATTTTTCAATCCTGAAATCTTGAATGGAGAAGCTGTATGAATAACCAGTTCGCAACCTTCCATTGCTTCAGAAAAACTTCCTTTGTTAAGCAGGTCAGCCTCAAAAAACTGCAGGGTACCTTTGCTCCTCACGGCAATGGCAGTCAAATGCGCATACTTGTCTTTTTGCGAAATATTTCTGACTGTCGTACGAACTTCTTTTCCTTCATTGAGCAACAGCTTGATTATCCAGGAGGCGAGGTATCCTGTTCCTCCTGTAACCAGAATAGGTTTGGTTGGGTCTATAATTTTCATAGTGTCGGTTTATGAATCAGTTTTAATACCAAATCCTTAAAAAATCTGCAATCAGGATTTTTCTTAAATTAGTCGATTTAATTTGAAAAACTAACGATCTACTAATTTAAAAACTATACATGAAAACCCTATTGATTTTTGGCGTTTTTATATTCTTCCTGAAAACTTCAGCCCAGGAAACAAAATGGCAGGGCCCATCTGTAAATTTCGAAAATGGAAAACTCCGGGTTTCATCCAACCACCGATATTTGGAATTCGAAAATGGAAGGCCTTTCTTTTATCTGGGTGACACAGCCTGGGAACTTTTTCACCGCCTGAATAAAACCGACACCGAAAAATATCTTGAAAACCGCCGCGAAAAAGGATTCACCGTGATTCAGGCTGTTGCTTTGGCTGAACTCGACGGACTGAATACACCCAACATGGAAGGCGAAAAACCGCTGATCGGAAATAATCCGGAGCAACCCAATGAAAAATATTTTGCCCATTTGGATTGGGTCGTCAAAAAAGCCGGAGAGAAAGGTTTATTTATTGGTCTGCTGCCCACCTGGGGCGATAAAGTTGACAAACAATGGGGCATTGGCCCGGTGATTTTCAACAAGGGAAATGCGTTTAAATATGGGCAGTGGATTGGTAATCGATACAAAAATTTGCCCAATATTATCTGGATCAACGGGGGCGACCGGCAGGGTGGCGGTTCTAATTTCGAAATCTGGAACGCACTGGCAAACGGAATAAAATCGGTCGATAAAAATCACCTGATGACTTTTCATCCCTGGGGAGGAAGCAGTTCCTCTGGCTGGTTTCAGAATCAGGAATGGCTCGATTTTAACATGATACAAACCGGGCACGGTGAGCGTTCTTATGCCGCCTACATTAAACTTCTTATTCCGGATTACCGGCTCAATCCGGCCAAACCAACTTTCGATGGCGAACCCCGGTACGAAGATCACCCGGTCAACTGGCAACCCGAAATCATGGGATGGTTCGACGATGCCGATGTTCGTCAGGCTGCATACTGGAATTTATTCTCCGGAGGTTTTGGGCATACCTATGGCTGCCACGCCATTTGGCAAATGCATACCCCGGACAGACAAGCAGTTGGATTGGCGCGCCACACCTGGAATGACGATCTGGATTTACCCGGCGCCGCAGACATGATTCATGTCCGTCGTCTGATCGAAAGCCGGCCTGTGACCGAACGAATTCCATTTCAGGAATTAATAGCCAATGTTTATATGCCTGAAACAGACTACATCGTTGCCACGAAAGGTAAAGATTATGCGTTTGTGTACATTCCAACCGGCTGGGGAGCCAGCATCAATCTGGAAAAACTTGGCTGGAAGGAATCGCAGGTCTGGTGGTATAATCCAAGAACCGGAGAAGCAAAAAAGATAAATGAAATTTCAAACAAAGGAATTCAGGAATTCATTACACCAACCCGTGGCAGAGGAAACGACTGGGTTTTAGTTCTTGACAATTTGGACTCCGGTTTTTCCGCACCTGGAATTTAAAAACAACTGTATTTTGAATACAATCCCATGAAGAAAAAAAAAACAAGTTAGAAAAAATCTAATCCACTGAATACAACCAAATTTAATTTGACTTGTTACCTAAACTAAAATTTAAATTTAAATTTAAAACCTCTTTTATAAACCTAACTAGAAAAACGATGGTAGCAAAAATTCATAGCCTGGGTGGTTACATTCACGAGTATCAGAAAAGCATTACCAATCCACAGGCTTTCTGGGCCGAAGTTGCCGAAGATTTTTACTGGCACAAACGGTGCGACAAAGTGTTGGATTGGGATTTCGAAGGACCATCAATAAAATGGTATTCAGGAGGAAAATTAAATATTACTGAAAATATTTTCGAACGCAATCTTTACACCATCGGTAATCAGCCGGCCATTATTTGGGAACCCAACAATCCTGAAGAACAAATCCGAACTTTAACCTATTCAGAATTATACCGGGAAGTAAATAAATTTGCCAATACGCTAAAAAGACTAAATGTGCACAAGGGAGACCGGGTTGCCATTTACATGCCCATGGTTCCTGAACTGACTATTGCCATGCTGGCCTGTGCACGAATCGGAGCAATTCATTCGGTCGTTTTTGCAGGGTTTTCAGCAGCATCACTGGCCGACCGGATAAATGATGCCGAAACCAAAGTAGTTTTAACTGCCGATGGCGGTTTTCGTGGCGAAAAGATTACACCATTAAAAAACATCGTCGACGAAGCCCTGGAATCCTGTCCGTGTGTCGAAACAGTGGTTGTTCTTCGCCGGACAAAATCAGAAATCAAAATGATGGTTGGCCGCGATATCTGGTGGCACAAAGCCATCGACGGACAATCCGGTGAATGCCCTGCCGAAGTGATGGATGCTGAGGATAATCTGTTTATTCTCTACACTTCAGGTTCGACCGGGAAACCCAAAGGGATTGTGCATACCACCGCCGGATATATGATTTACTCGGCGTACACTTTCCGGAATGTGTTTCAGTACAATGCCGGTGATATCTATTTTTGTACGGCCGACATTGGCTGGATTACCGGGCATTCGTACATTGTGTATGGTCCGCTCCTGAACGGGGCGCAAACACTGATGTTCGAAGGTGTACCCACCTGGCCCGATGCCGGTCGTTTCTGGGATATTGTTGACAAACACCATGTCAACCAGTTTTACACAGCACCAACAGCTATCCGGTCGTTACTGTCGATGGGGAACGAACACATCATCAACAAAAAATTAGCATCGCTTAAAGTTTTAGGAACCGTTGGCGAACCGATCAACGAAGAGGCCTGGCACTGGTACCACGACCACATTGGCCGAAACCGCTGTCCGATTGTGGACACCTGGTGGCAAACCGAAACCGGTGGGATCATGATCAGTCCACTGCCGGGAATCATACCGACAAAACCATCTTTTGCAACCTTACCTTTGCCCGGAATTCAACCAATGATTGTTGACGGCGAGGGCAAAGAACTGAGTGGGAACAGCGTAAAAGGGAACCTGTGCATTCGGTTTCCGTGGCCGGGAATTGCCCGCACCATCTGGGGCGACCACGAACGTTTCCGTGATACTTACTTCACAACGTTCAAAGGATTGTATTTTACCGGCGACGGGGTTCAGCGCGACGAAGATGGTTACTACCGGATTTTAGGCCGCGTGGATGATGTAATCAATGTTTCAGGCCACCGACTGGGAACTGCTGAGATCGAGAACGCCATTAACGCACACCCGTTGGTGAACGAATCAGCAGTGGTTGGTTATCCTCATCCGATTAAAGGTCAGGGCATTTATGCCTTTGTGGTTTGTGGCGAGCTTTCAACCGGAGGAGAAGAAGGAATCAAGAAAAGTATCATGATGGCAGTAACCAATTCGATTGGACCTTTTGCCCGTCCCGACCTGATTCAACTCGTTCCGGGATTACCAAAAACACGTTCAGGAAAAATTATGCGCCGAATTCTCCGGAAAGTTGCCGAAGGTGATGCTTCCAGTCTGGGCGACACCACGACCCTTCTGGATGAAGATGTGGTTGTCCGGATCATCGACGGAGCCCTGGTTCCGGTTATCAGATAAGATTCTATTCAAAACCTTCGGAAAGAAATTTCCGGAGGTTTTTTATTCGAGAGTTTTTCGGAATTGCGCATAATCACCCGAAAGAATCTGCATTAAATTTTCTACAGGCCAGTTATACTCATAAAACCAGCAATTAAAAATTTTCCCACTATTATCCTCAACCGGGATTTGCTTCCGGATGTATTCGTTTGGCTCCGGAAATTGATCACCAACTTCCTCGTATAGATCGAGTACCGCAAAAACGGTTTCAGCAGATGGAATTTCCAGAATATTTCCTGAAACCCGATCCGATTCATCAGGCAGGTAAATGGCTCCGGGATATCCGGAAACTTCGTATAATTTTCCGGGAAACGAACCAATGGAAATAAACTGACTGTTTCGGTTCAGAAATTGTGTAACTTCTGATTCTGTAAATTTCAACAAAGTACCATACACAAACAAATAGCTCATTGTTACTCCATTAAGCCCATATTCCTGAATATCTTTTCAGTAATTCCCCGGCGGCTTTCCTTAAACTTTTCGAGATTGTCCTGACCGGATTCAACATTACAGACATAAATCCAGACATTCCCGTTTTCTTCCAGATAACCTACCAGCCAGCCAACATTATTTCCATCCTGAACAGTCATCCCGGTTTTACCCCGGAAAGTCCATTTGTCGGTTTGTTTCAGGATGATTAATTTTTTAACCAGATCAATATTTTCCTGTGCAAAAGGTAGCTTATTGGTGTAGAAATGAATCAGAAAATTCATTTGTTCCCACGGTGTGATCCGCGAATCACCCCAAAGCCAAAACCGGTCGATGGTTTCTTGTGTAATTTCCATCCGGCCAAAATCCGCATCATCAACATATTCTTTCATCCGTTCAACACCAATACGACGGGCTACTTCCTGAAAATATGGAGCAACCGAATAAGTAATGGCCGAAGCAAGCGTATGATCTTTGTTCCATTCTTCAACGGTCCGAACCGTTCCATCCCAGGGAATCACCATATTTTCATCAGTTATCACCCCGGTTTCCAGACCAATCATACTGTTCAGAATTTTAAATGTTGATGCGGGTAAAAATCCCTGTTCGCAACGGGCAGAATTGTAAATCTGGTACATGTCGTTGTTCAGGTTATACAACAGGAAACAGCCCTTTACACCGTATTCAGCAAAAATTGGCTGAAAGTTTGGCGGGACTTCCTTGACCGATTTTACTGTACAGGCCTCCAGGCTCAAAATCAGGGAAATGAGAATCCAGAATTTTACTTTCATAGCTGTTAATTCACCTTATGAATAAAAAAGGAGCAGCTTGCGCTACTCCTTCAAAAGTATATCATTAAAATGTGGATAGAAAACAATCCAATTATTTTCAGTGTTAGAAAAATTATTTGGTTGCTGATTCAAGTTTTTTCATGATAGAGAAAATAAACGCGGCTGAAACCAGACAACATACGATAAAAATGAGCCACAACTGCCACAAATCGAGCTTTCCCCAAAAGAAACTACCCACAAAAAGTAGTTTATTTCCCACTGCTGTGGCAAGTAACCAGCCTCCCTGCATCAGTCCCTGGAACCTTTGAGGAGCCACTTTTGAAACAAATGAAAGACCCATCGGACTCAAAAAAAGTTCTGCTACGGTGAGAATCAGATAGCTGTTGATCAACCAGTAAGGCGAAACGCGCGATGATTCAGGAACTGCCTGACCTGCCAGATCGTGTGGAGAAACAACTCCAAGCGAAGCTATCAGGACCAGTAAAAATCCACCGGCAGCGATAATCATACCAATACCAATCTTTTTGGGGGTCGATGGCTCTTTACCTGCCTTGTTCAGCATTGCAAAGATTCCCATCACCAACGTGGTAAGGGCAACAATAAAAAGAGGGTTAAACGATTGGAAAACTTCAGGCGCGATTGCGTTCGACGAGGTATTTCCACTGATGAAATAATATGAAATTCCACTGCCAACAAGGATCATTGCAGCACCAATTAAACGGGTATTGATTGTTTTTTCTTTTCCGAGAGCAACAAAGAATCCGGCAATTGCAGCAGTTACAGCCAATATCGAACGCCAGTCGAAGAACAGATATGTAAATGCACCGACTTCTTTTACAATGTAATCACGTGCAAAAAATGTCAGGGCCAGCCCATTCTGATGGAATGACATCCAGAAGAAAATTACAACAAAGAAAACCAGGATAAGTGAAGTCACTTTTGGTTTTTCTTCCTTAGTCGAGATCATGGTTATCCAGGTTACGAATGCCGCGAATAATCCAAAGGCCATACCTGTTTTATAATCCAGGATCAAACCTGTTAAGACGGTTACAACTGTAGCTGCTCCAAGAGAAGCAAATATAGCCATCGGATTTGTTTGTGAATTTTTTCCTGAAGCTTGTTTTTTTGCTTCTTCGGCACTCATTACTTGTTTTTCTTTATTCGGAAGATATTTCTGAAAAAAGATGTATACCAGCATCGAAATAATCATGGCTCCGGCAGCAATACCAAAAGCATAATTATACCCGCGGGCAAATACATCGAGATAATTCTGGGCGAATGCACCAAGATCAGCCACCTGTCCCGACACGCTGGCTTTTGTCGCCAACTCAGTAAACTGGGCAATATCCGTCATACTTCCGTTAATGTACTGATGACAAAGCGCAGGCAAACTGCCATCGTGCAAAAGTCCATTGCTTTTTAACCACCAGTTCCGGATTCCGTTTGCGGCAAACGGAGCAAAGAATGCGCCCACATTGATCCCCATGTAGAAAATCATAAAGGCGGAATCGCGCATTTTTGAATACTTCGGATCATCATACAGTTGCCCAACAACTGCCTGAAGATTTCCTTTGAACAAACCGTTCCCAAAAGCAATAACAAACAAACTTATTACGGTAATCGTGAGTGTCATACCTGGAATAGCCAGCATTGCGTACCCCAGCAACATAATTGCTATACCGGCAAAAATAACGAGTTTATACTTTTTGGTATAATCTGCCAGAATACCCCCAATCAGGGCAAGGGCATAAATACCAAAATAAAACCAACTGTAAATATCTCCGGCAGCCTCTTCGGTTAAACCAAATCTGGCCTGAAGAAACAAGACCAGAATAGCCATCATCGTGTAGAAACCAAAGCGTTCGCCCATGTTGGCAAAAAAAGCAACCAAAAGCCCTTTGGGATGTCCTTTCAGCATAATCTAAAGTTTTTAGAAAGTAAATATTAGTTGTAAGTTTTTGTAATTGTGACAAATATAACGAAGATTTTAAGGAATAAAATTTGACTAATATCAGGAACCGTTATTATTTGAAGGTTTGCCCCCTGCAAGCAATATTTTTAGTCCCTAAAACGAATGACTTAATTTAGTATTCCAAAAGACTGACTCCCGTTTAGTACAAACAAGCTTTAATTTGTAATTTTAGCTAAAATTATTTCGACATGAAACTTTTTACCTGCAAACAGATTGCTGAAATTGACCGGCAAACTATCCTGCTTGAACCCATTCAACCGATCGACCTGATGGAACGTGCATCACAACATGTTACAGATTGGATCATTCAGCATATTGGGATAAATCAGCCGTTTTATCTATTCGCCGGGCCCGGCAACAATGGCGGTGATGCTCTTGCCGCAGCTCGTTTGCTCGCTAATCGAAATTGCCGCTGTGAAGTGTATCTGGTTTCTTTCGGGCACGAACTGAAAGGCGACCCTGCAACCAACTGGCAACGCCTGAAAGATCAAAATATGGTGGAACTCCATCAGATTGAATCAGAAGGTTCGATTCCTGAAATTCCTGCCGATGTGGTTGTGATCGACGGATTGTTTGGCTCAGGCTTGAACAAACCGCTTAATGATCTGACTGCAAAACTGGTTCAAAAAATCAATCAGTCAAAAGCTGCAATCATTTCAATTGATATTCCAAGTGGTCTGTTTGGAGAAGACAATTCCCTGAACAATATTTCCACAGTCGTGAAGGCAACATTTACCTTAACGTTTCAATTTCCAAAACTCAGTTTTTTCTTTCCTGAAAATGCCGGATTTGTTGGCGACTGGAAAGTTTTACCGATTGGTCTTCATCCTGAAGCAATTCTTCAGACAGAAACGAAGTATTTTAGTCTGGCCCGGACCTATGTTTCAGGAACGATTAAAAAACGCCCCAAATTTTCGCACAAAGGAACATATGGCCATGCCCTGATGATTGCCGGAAGCTACGGAAAAATGGGAGCTGCGGTTCTGGCTTCGAAAGCCAGTTTGCGTGCCGGCGTTGGTTTACTTACCTCACACATCCCAAAATCCGGGTATCAGATCATTCAAACTTCTGTTCCTGAAGCCATGACTTCGATCGACCAATCGGAACAGGTCTTTTCTCAAATTCCGGAAATGGAATCCTATTCAGCTGTTGGAATTGGGCCGGGATTGGGTAAAAATCCGGAAACTCAGCTGGCTTTTAAAAAACTACTTCAGGCCAAACCCGGGAAGCTGGTCATGGATGCCGATGCCCTGAATATTCTGTCGGAGAACAAAGACTGGTACGAATTACTTCCTGCCAACACCATCCTGACACCGCATCCGAAAGAATTTGAGCGGCTTGCCGGCACGAGTGCAAATTCATTTGAACGACTACAGAAACAAATAAAATTTTCATCGGATCATAAAATCATCGTCGTTTGCAAGGGTGCACACACCTGCATTACTACACCCGACGGATGTGCCTTTTTCAACAATTCAGGCAATCCGGGCATGGCAACTGCCGGAAGCGGTGATGTGCTGACAGGTATTATCCTTGGACTACTCGCTCAAAATTACACTCCGGAAGAAGCCACCTTAATGGGAGTTCACCTGCACGGGCTGGCCGGAGACCTGGCCGCAGCCCGATTTGGACAACACGCCTTAATCGCCGGAGATATAATCGAACAGCTTGGTGCAGCTTTTATGAGCCTTGAATAATAATTTGGCTATTTTTGGGTTTTTATTGATGATCCAGGCATGCAGAATAATTCAGAATTCAGTATGCATTTTTGAAAACAGAATACAGAAACCAATTAAATTACAAAAAATGAAAACTTCAATACTTGCAATTATCCTGATTTTCTTTGCCGGCTCGTTGCTGGCAACAGCAAAAGACGATAAAAAGAAAGAAGTCGTTAATGCCACCGGTCCTGTTGAGGGTGTGGTTTATTCACTTCCTCAAACCGGAATTCGTGTTCATGTGAAAGCTACCTGCGAAACAACTGTCAATGGTCCTTTTTACCTGTATGCACAAAAAATGCTCGGAATTGAAAATGTTCCAACTGCAGGAAGCACCAAATGGACAATGACCGACATGAAGATCGAAACGTTTAACGAACCTGATCCGAACCAGGTACACAAGGCCATTGGCGAAACTGCTCAACTGGTTAGTTTAACTGAAAACGGAGTCCTGGCCGGAATAAATATAAAAACCAATTTTAAGGAACCTGAAATCCATACCCAGACATTTCTCTCCGGAAACAATGACAAACAAGTGAAATTCACAGATTTATCGATCTGGAGTTTTTACTCACCGGCAGATTCAACGCGCAGTTTCAAAGTGGTTTCAAAAACCATGGAACAAAAAGCAGCCGAAGCAGCCGAAACCATTTTCAATCTTCGCAGTTCAAGGTTTGCCTTGCTGACCAATGCCGACGACGAACCACTTCCGGACGGAAAATCATTTGAGGTAATGACTGAAGAATTGGGCAAAATGGAAAAAAATTATTTGGCCCTTTTCATCGGAAAATCTTCAAAGCAGGAATATGAATTCAGTTTCGAATTTATTCCGGAACAAAAAAGCCCGAGAGGCGAAGTCTTTTTCCGTTTCAGTGAAGAACGGGGAGTCCTTCCCAAAACCGATTTATCGGGTCGCCCGATCACCATCGAAGTTGTAAAATCGGAAACTCTGGCCGCCACTCAAACCGAACTCAGCACATCGGCAAATCCGGAAGCCGGAAAAAGCGGGCTGTACTACCGGATGCCGGGAATGGCCGATATCCGCATCATGGACGGAAGCACTCAACTGGCCGGATCCCGCAGCAGTATTGCCCAATTCGGCACTACGGCAACAGTTCCTGAGAATTTACTCGATGGAAATTACAAACTCGAATTTTACCCGAATACCGGTGCGGTGAAAAGCATCATCAAAGTAAAAACGGTTGAAAAAAAGGAAGAATAATATTCTGAAAATATAAATTTTAAAAAATCCCGGAGCCCAGCTTTTGGGATTTTTTTTATCCTGTCAGATGTCCTCGTTTCAAAGTGTGATAAATTCTTATATTGTGGCCTCCAAAAAAACAAAACATTTTAAACTTAAAATATGAATGCGATAAAAGCAACGTTAAGAGATTCCAGAACAGCCAGGTGGACTGCCCTGGTTATCGTTTCATTCACCATGTTTGCCGGGTACATTTTTACCGACATTATTTCACCGATGAAACCAATTCTGGAGCGGACATATGGCTGGGACAGTACCGATTTTGGAATCGTAACCAGCGCCTACGGAATCTTCAATGTATTCTTTTTCATGCTCATTCTGGTTGGGATCTTCCTCGATAAATTCGGAATCCGGTTTAGCACAATTACATCGGCACTGGTCATGATTATTGGTGCCGGAATCAAGTACATCGCATTTAAGGGCGGATTTTCGACCACTCACGAAATGAATATTCTAGGTATCTGGCTGATCAAGGATCAGGTATTTTTTGCGGCTTTGGGTTATGCCATTTTTGGTGTGGGTTGCGAATATGCCGGGATCACCGTTTCGAAAACCATCGCGAAATGGTTCAAGGGCAAGGAAATGGCGCTGGCTATGGGAATGCAGGTTGCCATTGCCCGTATCGGTTCGTTTGTTCCGCTGGCTTTTGGCGCAAAACTGGCCAATACCTACGATGTTCCTACCACCATTTTGTTCGTGGTAATTGCTTTGATCATTGGTCTGGTTGCGTTCTTCTACTACAACCTGATGGACAAGAAACTTGAAGTTCAGATGGATGAAAATCCGGATAAACAACCCGAAGAACCATTCCTGTTCTCCGATTTATACCTGATTGTTTCGAACCGTGCATTCTGGTTACTTTCAGTACTTTGTGTGTTATTTTACGGCGCCGTTTTCCCATTTTACAAATATGGTCCCGATCTGATGGTAAATAAATTTGGTGTTTCCGAAGACTGGGCAGGTTTCCTTCCAAGTTTAGTTCCTTTTGGCACCATGCTTTTAACTCCATTCTTTGGCGGATTGTACGACAAAAAAGGCAAAGGCGCATCGATCATGATTTTAGGAGCGTTCCTGTTGGTTATTGTACATACCATTTTCATGCTTCCTTTTGTAACCAGTGTAGTCGCAGTTTTCTTCAATGTACTTTTGTTGGGTATCGCATTTTCACTGGTTCCATCAGCCATGTGGCCTTCAGTACCTAAAATTATTCCTGAAAAACAATTGGGAAGTGCATATGCCATGATCTTCTGGGTACAGAATATCGGCCTGTGGGGAATTCCGCTTTTAGTTGGTATTATTCTGGACAAAACCAATCCGGGAGTTGCTGCAGCCAAAAAAGCCGGAGAAAACATTACCTACAACTACACCACAACCTGGGGAATATTTGTCGGACTGACCATTATTGCTCTTGCAGTTAGTTTCTGGCTTAAAGCTGAAGATAAACGAAAAGGTTATGGTTTGGAATTGCCAAACATTCAGAAATAAAAGAAACAGAAGCTTCTGTTCAAATAAACAAGAGCCTGCATCCGTTAATAACCGGTGCAGGCTTTTTTATTGTTCTTGTTTCATAAATAATCAAATGGAATAATTGTACCTTTAGAATCTTAATTTTATCAGGATAAACAAAACCCGGCAATTCGGGTTTTATTTTGAGAAATACATGGCGTTTTTTTCAGGGAAAAGGGAAATTACTCCGATCAAATACGCTGATCAGGATTGATTAATTTGATTCAAAAAAAATCAGATTGAGCAAGTATCGTTAAGCCGGATACCGGCAAGCTATTCAATCCTCAGAATTCGAATTTCATTTTAAAAACAAATATATGAGCAACGAAATCTCAAAACTAATGCCCACCGCTGTGTGGGAGAATTTTTACCAGTTGACGCGGATTCCGCGTCCTTCGCATCACGAGGAGCAAATTCAGAAATTTATTGTTGATTTTGGCCTTAGCTTGGGATTGGAAACTGTAAAGGATGAAGTTGGAAATGTGATTATTCGCAAACCGGCCACTTCAGGAATGGAAAAACGCAAAGGCGTGATCCTGCAGGGACACCTCGACATGGTGCCTCAGAAAAACAGCGACAAAGACCACGATTTTGCCAAAGATCCGATCGAAACAATCATTGATGGCGAATGGGTAAGGGCAAACGGAACCACTTTGGGAGCCGACAATGGAATTGGCGTTGCGGCAGCAATGGCCGTTCTGGCTGCAAAAGATTTGATACACGGTCCGGTCGAAGCACTATTTACCGCAACAGAAGAAACCGGTATGGATGGCGCAAATGGCCTGAAATCGGGAATGTTGAAAGGTGATATTCTGATCAACATGGATTCGGAAGACGAAGGCGAACTTTATGTTGGATGCGCCGGCGGCGAAGATGCGAACGTGCAGTTTAACTTTACCGTTGTGCCCGTTCCTGCCGATTCAATCAGTTTCAAACTTAATGTAACCGGACTAAAAGGCGGTCATTCTGGCCTGGATATTAACCTGGGCCGTGGAAATGCGAATAAGATTTTCTTCCGTCTCCTGAAAGAAGCTTACAAAGTGTGCGGACTGCGGCTATCCTCCATTCAGGGCGGAAACCTGCGCAATGCCATTCCACGCGAAGCTTTCGGAATCGTTACCGTTCCGTACAAAACGGCCGACAAACTGGTCGGTTTGATTGCCGGAATGACAACCGTAATTAAACGCGAACTTTCGGGTACCGAACCATTTCTGAAAATCGAGCTTTCGAAAACCGAAATGCCCGAATCGCTGATTGATCAGCAGACGCAACTCAATCTGACACATGCCATTGTTGCCTGCCCGAACGGAGCAATCCGCATGAGCGACAGCATGCCCGGACTGGTTGAAACCTCGACCAACCTGGCCATAGTTAGATCGGATATGGGAACCAAAACGATCTCCATTTCGTGTCTGATGCGCAGTTCGGTCGATACCGCACGTGCTGAACTCGGATCACGAATTGAATCTGTTTTTTCTCTTGCCGGTGCTCAGGTAAGCTTTAGAGGTGGCTATCCGGGTTGGAAACCAAACATGGATTCGCCTATCCTGAAAACGATGCAGGAAGTTTACAACAACAAATTCGGACGTATTCCTGAAATTAAAGCGATTCATGCTGGTCTGGAATGTGGTATTCTGGGTGGAACATATTCGCACTGGGATATGATTTCGTTTGGTCCAACCATTCGTTTCCCGCACTCTCCGGACGAAAAAGTAAACATCGTGTCAGTTTCAAAATTCTGGGATTTTCTGGTTGAAACCTTAAAGAATATTCCGGCGAAATAATTCCTGAATAGTTTTCCATACTATTTTTACCACAGAGAAAGCAAAGAGGAAGCTGTGCAGAGAATAAGCTTCAGCGGCTGTTCTTTCCTGAAATCCCGGTTTTCTCTGTGGTTTTTTATTTTCATATATTCAAAACGTCTGGTCCTTGAAAAAACAAACAGCTACTTTTATTCTTAGCCTTTTCTGGATTGCTGTTTATTCACAGCACATCGATTCGAAACTTCCCGATTCGAATCCTGCTCCTGAAATTTCAGGAATGAAACTGGTTTTGGCTGATGAATTTAATACCGACGGAAAACCGAATCCGGAGATCTGGAAATACGAAAATGGTTTTGTCAGGAATGAAGAACTGCAGTGGTACCGGGAAGAAAATGCACGATGTGCCGATGGAGTACTGATTATTGAAGGACGTCGGGAAGAAATTCCAAATCCAAATTATCAGCCGGAAAGTAAAAACTGGAGAACGAACCGCGAATTCGCCCATTATTCTTCTTCGAGTATCAACACCCGCGGGAAAAAAGAATGGCTCTACGGAAGATTCGAAATCAGGGCCAGAATAGATACGACGCTGGGTTCGTGGCCAGCCATCTGGACACTGGGAATTTCGAATCCCTGGCCATCGAACGGAGAAACCGACCTGATGGAATTTTACCGGGTGGATCGTGTGCCAACCATTTTGGCCAATTCGGCATGGGGAACCGATCAGCAATTTGTGGCCAAATGGAATACGCAGCGAATCCCGTTTTCGAAATTTACGGCCAACGATCCGGATTGGGCCCAAAAATTTCACGTCTGGCGAATGGACTGGACTCCGGAATCGATCCGACTTTTTCTGGATGATGAATTGCTCAACACCACCCTGCTTTCAGAAACCATCAATCCCGATGGATTTAATCCGTTTAAACAGGCACATTACCTGCTTCTGAACCTAGCCATCGGCGGAAATGGAGGCAATCCGGATCAATCAAAATTCCCGGTTAAATTTGAAGTGGATTATGTGCGGGTTTATCAGGAAAAACAATAATTGGATGCGCGGATTTTAAATCACCAATGAATAGAAAACGCGATTACAAATCGCAACACCCAAATAAAGAATAAGGATTCCAACTTTCGGGAAAGAGTTGGAATCCTTCTGTGATCTGTCGATCAAAACCAATTACCTGAATAATTCTTTGTTTGGCTCTGCTCCCATCGAAAATTCGAGGATTCCGCCATCCATTATTTCCTGATGGGTAATAAAAGTACGGTCCAAAACCTGACCGTTTAATTTTACTTCCTGAATGTATTTATTTTCCAAACTGGCTAAAGGAGCTTTCATTGTGAAATATTTTCCAGGGGCAACTTCAATTTTTGCTTCCTGAACGAGCGGCGAACCAAACTGATAGTTCAATTCTGCCGGATTTACCGGGTAAAATCCCATCGCACTGAACACAAACCAGGCCGACATTTGCCCGCAATCTTCGTTTCCGCACAATCCATCCGGCGCATTGGTGTACATGGTGGTTTGTATTTCGCGGTTCAGTTCCTGGGTCCGCCATGCCCTTCCAGCGTAATTAAACAGAAAAGTGGTGTGATGACCAGGTTCATTTCCATGAGCATAAGCCCCAATAAGTCCTGAAATATCGGATGAAGCTTCCGTGCCTTTTACACCTTCTTCAACCTTGAAAAGTTGATCCAGTTTATCGGCAAAAGCTTCTTTCCCATTGAGCAAGCTGATCAGTCCTTCGACATTTTGCGGAACCAGCCACAAATATTGCCAGGCATTTCCTTCGGTATAATCGCTTCCTTCATGTTTCGAAAAAGCTGGATCAAATGGAGTGGTCCAGGTGCCATCGTTGAGTTTTCCACGCATAAAACCGGTTTCAGGATCGAAAAACTGCCTGAAACTTTCGGCCCGTTTACTGAAATATGCAGCATCTTCTTTTTTTCCAAGTTTTTGGGCAACAGCAGCCAAACACCAGTCGTCGATCGCCACTTCGAGCGATTTGGCTACCGATTGCTGAATTTTATCGGCTGGCATAAATCCCAGTTTGTCGTACAATCCCATGCCGTCACGATCGTGCAACGAGGTAGCTTTCATGGCTTCAAAGGCCAGTTCCTGATCAAAATCTCCAATTCCTTTCAGAATGGCTTCAGCAATTACCGGAATGGAATGATTTCCGACCATGCAGAATGTTTCATTTCCTTCGAGCTCCCAAACCGGAAGAATACCGGTTTGCCGGTATTGATCGAGCATCGTTTTAACCATATCGTTCACACGTGATTGTTGTGTCAGGGTAAAAAGCGGATGAAGTGCGCGGTAAGTGTCCCACAGCGAAAAAACGGTGTAGCGTTTATATCCGGCAGCTTTTTTCACCTCTCCGTTAAATCCTTTGAATTCGCCGTTCAGGTCGGAAAATAATGCCGGGGCAACCATGGTGTGGTACAGGGAGGTATAGAAAATAGTCTTTTGAACCGAATCAGCGGATTGAATCCGGATTTTTGAAAGTTCCAGTTCCCAGGCATCTGAAGCGGCTTTCCGGGTACTTTCGAAATCCCATTCGGGTAGAGATGAATCGAGGTTTTGGATGGCATTTTCGACACTGACGGAAGAGATGCCAACTTTTGCCAGGAGTTCCTTTCCGGCAAAATTGAATACACCAACCGTCCGGCCATCACCCCCAACGCTGGCAATTTCAGAATGAGTAACAGGATTCGAAAACCGGACTGCAAAAAACACATGCTGATCGGCTGCCCAACCGTTCGACAGACGCGAACCGGTTATCAGCAAACTATCCACTACATTGAGTGTGGTATGGTATGGTTTATCCCAGTTGATGGCAAAACCAAGATTGATGATCAGATTGTTTTCTCCGCCTTCAGGAAAAGTATACCGGTGAAAACCGGCCCGTTCGGTGACGGTAAACTCGGCTTTTACGCCACTGTTTTTCAGTTTCATGGAATAATAACCCGGTTCTGCCACTTCCTGATCGTGGCTGTATCTGCCGGCATACCGGGAAACAAAATCCGAATTGGATTCTCCTTCCTGAAAGGTAATTTCAGAAGTAACCGGCAAAAACGAAATATCGGCCAAATCGCCAATTCCGGTTCCGCTCAAATGCAGGTGACTGAATCCGGAAACAATGCTGTCGGAATAATGATAACCCGAGCACCAGTCCCAGCCCTGAGTTCCGTTATCGGGACTTAACTGAATTTGCCCAAAAGGAAAAGCTGCTCCCGGATAGGTGTGCCCATGATAAGCTGTTCCGATAAAAGGATTGACAAAACTGGTCAGCCGAGACTGTTTAATTTGTTGATTTTTGGTGCTGTTGCATGCAGAAAATAGGAAAATGAATGCCACATAAATTGAAATAATTCTTGTCATAGGTCGGGTCTTTAGTGTCAGCTATCAAAAGTATTTAAAAATAAATGGACACAATTCAATTGTTTAACTTATATATTCAGGACAAAAAAATAATCCGGGATTAGTACAATTAAAATTTGAATTCAGAAGATTTCAAACCGTATTTTATTGTATCTTTTCACATCATTTTGAATTCGGTTCAAGTTATTTTTAATTTTAAATCACTATGAAAATCACTTTCAGACTTCATTACAATACTGCTTTCGGACAAGAGATTTTTGTTTTCGTTTCAAACAGATCGTTAGGACATTGGGCTGAAAGTAAAGCCCAGAAAATGACACACAAATGGGATGGGATTTGGGAAACAACCATCGAAACAGATGAACATTCTGAAAGAATAGAATACAAATATTTTTTAAAAGAGGAATCGGGGCACAAACTTTGGGAATGGGGGCATAATCATATTATTGAACTTCAAACTGATGACAACACTCCTGTGATTATCGATGATAAATGGCGCAATCCGGCTGCTGAAGAAAAAGTTTTCTATACATCGTCGTTCCTGAATGTGATTATGCGACCCGGAAAGAACAAACAGACTATGAAACGGATCAAAGCTAAAAAGACGATTCAATTCAACATCGAAGTTCCCCGGATCAATGCAAACTCGAAAATATGCATTCTGGGGAATCAGGAAAAACTGGGAAACTGGGATAGAAAAAAAGCGCTGGTCCTCGACTGTGACGAACAGTTTCCGCTCTGGACCGGACAAGTGGCTGCATCCGGTTTGAAATTCCCTGTTGAGTATAAATATGGAATCTGGGATCTGGAAAAACAGGAAGCCATCACTTTGGAGGAAGGAGAAAACCGCAATTTTACCGGATTACCGGAGCTGAAAAATCAATTTTTATACCTTAAAGTTGACTCGGGCTTTCGTTATCCGCTGGGTTTATGGAAAGGAGTTGGAGTAAGTGTTCCGGTTTTTTCGTTGCGTAGTAAAAACAGTTTTGGAGTGGGCGAATTTAATGACCTGCTCGATTTTATGGCCTGGGCAAAACAGGTTGGGATGAAAATGGTACAGATTCTTCCGGTAAATGAAACGGTCGCTTCGCACAACTGGCTCGACTCCTATCCATACAAGTCAATTTCGGTGATGGCACTTCACCCCATTTACCTCAACATCAACAAAATAGGGATTTTGAAAGACCAGAACCTGATGAACGAATTTGCCATGCTTCAAAAGGAACTGAATGAAAAAACCCATGTCGATTATCCTGAAGTTCACCGGATCAAATCGCGGTACTACAAACTGATATTTGATCAGGATGGTGAACAACTTTTTCAGACCGAAGATTACAAACGGTTTTTCGAGACCAACAAAGAATGGCTTGTGCCTTACGCGGCATTTGTATATCTGCGCGACAAATTCAAATCTCCTGATTTCAGAAGATGGGACGATTTCAGGATGTACAATCAGGCAAAAATTGAAAAACTATGTTCTCCAAAATCAAAAGTCTGGGAGCATATTTCTATCCACTATTTTATTCAGTATCATCTGGATAAACAGCTCAGGGAAGTCTCACAATTTGCACGCGACAACGGAATTATCCTGAAAGGTGACATTCCAATCGGCATCAGTCCGAACAGCGTTGAAGCATGGACCGAACCTCATTTGTTCAACCTGAATGCACAGGCAGGAGCGCCACCCGACGATTTTGCTGAAAAAGGACAAAACTGGGGATTCCCGACATACAACTGGGAAGAAATGGCCAAAGATGGTTATTTGTGGTGGATCAAACGGATGCAGAAAATGTCGGACTACTTTGACACCTACCGGATCGACCATATTTTAGGATTTTTCAGGATCTGGGAAGTTCCATCGAATGCGGTTGAAGCCCTTCTTGGCCATTTTAATCCCGCACTTCCGTTTACTGCACAGGAAATCAGAAACCGTGGAGTCAGTTTTAACTACGAACGGTATACACTTCCATATATTCGTCATCACTTGTTATTCCCACTTTTTGGCGAATTCACACAAACAGTCATTCATACTTTCCTGAACGATTTGGGGCACGGCCAATATCAGTTGAAAGAAGAGTTCGACAGTCAAAAGAAAATCAATCAATATTTCCTGAATGATCTGGAAGAAGAGGACTTACCGGATCAGGAACGCAAAATCAGGAATGGATTATTTGATTTGGTTGCCAATGTTTTGTTTGTGAGTACCGGAATTGATCAGTGGCATCCACGAATTTCGCTGCAAAAAACCAGTTCATTCGCCGAATTGGATGCCTGGACCAAAGAGCACCTGAATTCGCTTTACCTCCATTATTTTTACAAACGACACGAAGAATTCTGGTACGAAAAAGGAATGGAAAAACTTCCTGTGATCGTTTCGGTTGGCAATATGCTGGTTTGTGGCGAAGATTTGGGAATGATTCCGAAATGTGTTCCCAAAGCAATGAACGAACTGGGGATTTTAAGTCTCGAAATACAGCGAATGCCAAAAAATCCGGAGGTAACCTTTGCTCATCCGGCAGATGCACCTTATTTATCCGTTTGCACCACTTCGACGCATGATATGTCGACAATCCGCGGATGGTGGGAAGAAAACCGTGAATTAACCCAATTGTTTCACAACACCGAACTGGGTAATCCGGGTGACGCACCCTATTTTGCCGAACCCTGGATTTGCAGGCAGATCATCACCCAGCACATGTATTCGCCAGCCATGTGGGCAACATTCCCGATTCAGGATTTACTCGCCATAGATGGAAAAATCCGCTGGGATGAAACGCATCTGGAACAAATTAATTTCCCGAGCAATGTCCGTCACAAATGGAACTTCCGAATGAATCAAAGTATCGAAGATTTAAAACAGGCTGACGAGTTTAACGAAACCTTGTATTTATTGATTAAAGCTTCAGGCCGAAATTCAGATTATTAACAAAATAAAAAGCTCTGAAAAAAGTGGAAAAGAATTCAATTTCATTTTCGCTTTTTTCATGATCAGCAATGGAATTAATAAAAAGGTTTTGTCCATGCACCAATCCGCGAAGTTCTGATTTCAATCCCTCAGAAACACACCCTACTTTCCTGAACTTCAAAATTGTTTTTCATCGCTGTTTTCCTTAAATTAGATACAAAGTATCTAAATATCAAATCTCTGAGGAAATAATCCTATTCACGTTTTTCCTGCAGGCATTTCTCCAGGTCTCATCGTTTATGAGCTTATCAAAATAAATTTTAACCCTAAAAAATTTATCCCCATGAAAAAGCTATTACGAAAATCAATCGTTTTTCTTTCGCTCATCCTGATCTTGTCAAATTACAATTGCGATTCTTTGGGAAGTGATGATCCATGCGATGCCTCGGTGCTAAATCCGTCAATTTCGGTGCAGGTAAAAGGTGTATTTTTTCTTTATGAAAATGATACGCGGAGTGAGCGTGAAGTCATGATTACCTTTGATAAATATGCCTGCGGCAATGATGCCCCTGTACCTCAGGGACATTTTGAATTTAAAGGATTTATGAATACCGATGATTATTTCAGGAGTGGCCAGGTGGGCTATAACCTAAGAAATGAAAACGATAAAGTTCAAATCAGTTTCTATTTTAAACATAATAACGCTTTTCAACATGCGTTTACCAATTTTTTAAAGTCAACAGATTTTAAGAATAAACCTGAAATTCAGATTGAGGTTACGACCGAAATATAATCTTTCAAAGATCCCGGTTTTACAATCAAACAGATTGGAAATGCTAAATTTTTATTTTAATCCAATGTTTATTTTCCCGGATTTTAATCCCGGGCAAAAAAAACACCTACACCAATTAAGGTGTAAGTGTTTATAAACAATGTAGCGAGAGGCGGGCATGATCCGCCGACCTCGCGATTATGAATCGCGCGCTCTAACCAGCTGAGCTACCTCGCCATCATTTAATTTGAACGCACATCAATTCGCCTTTCAGCTTCATTTTTGCGGTTGCAAATATAGTACTTTATTTATTTAATTTTTATCGGGAATGAAAAAAATATAAAATATTTGACAGCTCGTGAATTCACCACGTTGCATTATACTTTTTAAATACATATATTGCAGCAAATCAAATAACCTATGTCTGGAAAAATAAAATTGGAACTTGAATATATTCTGAATTGTTCCCCGAAAGTACTTTTTAACCGATTAAGTTCTGCTTCAGGATTAACCGAATGGTTTGCCGATGATGTAAGAATTAAAGGCAAATTTTTCACTTTTGTCTGGGGCGAATCAGAAGAAAAAGCTGAAAAGAAAATTCACCGCGAAAATAAATTAGTCCGGTTTGAATGGCTTGATGAAGATTTGGATCCGGAAGAAGCTTATTTTGAATTTTCGATCTCACAGGACGATCTAACCAATGATGTGTCGCTGACAATTGTTGATTTTGCTGATGAAGACGAGGTGGAGGAAAGCACTGAACTTTGGAACAGTCAGGTGTCAAAATTAAAACATATGCTGGGTTCCTGATTTGTATTTCGAATCCATTTAGAAGCAAAAATCTGTTTTTTTTCAGAATTATTTCTCTCAATTGTGATTAAGCCTTTAAATAATTGCTGTCCGTGTTGGTCTTTCACTTAATAATTCTTCAAAATACTTTAGTTTTGTAATCGTTATACTACGCAAGAACAAAGCATGAAGCGGTTACACCTATTTATCATCAAAAGTTTTCTTGGTCCATTTTTCATGACCTTTTTCATCAGTGTATTTATACTGCTGATGCAATTCTTGTGGAAATACATCGACGATCTGGTTGGGAAGGGGCTGGAATGGAATATCATCACCGAATTGCTGGTTTATGCTTCGTTTGGGCTCATCCCGCTGGCATTTCCGCTGGCTATGCTGCTGGCGTCCATCATGACCTTCGGTAACCTGGGCGAAAACTACGAACTGGTTGCCATGAAAGCGTCCGGCATTTCGCTGTTCCGAATCATGCGGCCTCTTTTTGTGGTCGCACTTCTACTGACTTCAATCGCTTTTTATTTCTCGAACACAATACTTCCAAAAACCAACCTTAAGTTTTACACCCTGATGTACAGTGTGAAACAGCAAAAACCTGAAATGGTAATTAAGGAAGGTGTTTTTTCGAACGACATGCCCAATTACAGCATAAAAGTTGAACGAAAAGGCCGGAACAACAACATGCTCTACGATGTGATGATTTACGATCACCGGCGGAACGATGGAAATGTTGATGTGACAATTGCAGATTCAGGAAAAATGGAAATTATCGGCGACGAAATTGAAAAATTCATGTCGATAACATTATATAACGGGCAGAATTATTCGGAGCAGCCAGAACAAAGGTCGATGAACGACCGGCACTATCCGTTTCACCGGAACTCATTTAAGAAGGAAGTGATCAACATGAGTATGCGCGAATTCGAGTTCAACAGAATCGACGAAAACCGCTACAAAAGCGCTTCCAAAATGATGAATATCTCGGAGTTGACCCAACAGGGTGATTCACTTTTTTCTGATTATAAAATCAGGCTTTGGCGATTTATGACTTCACTGAATTATTTAGCCCCGATCAATCGTCAGGTAAACTGGCTGGCCATGCCATTCGACTCTCTCCGTAAAAATCCGGATATTAAACCAGATACAATTGTGGATGTCGACTACCTCATCTCCTCTTTGAGCACCTTTGAGAAAGAAAGTCTGTACCGCAATGCGATTACCAGCGCCAGAAACAATACACAGCTGATCAGTCAGCAGATGGATGAATATTACAACCGGAAAAGGCTGGTAAACAATTTTGCAATGGACTGGCACCGAAAGTTCACCCTATCTTTTGCCTGCCTGATATTTTTCTTTATCGGGGCCCCGCTTGGGGCAATTATCCGGAAAGGCGGACTTGGAATGCCGGTTGTTGTTTCAATTTTAATGTTTATTGCCTATTATATCCTGATGATAACCGGAGAAAAATTTGCGCGTGAAGATGCCTGGTCAATGGTTCCCGGAATGTGGTTCTCATCCATTGTTTTCCTACCTTTGGGAATCTGGCTGACTTACAAAGCCGCTACCGATTCGGGTGTAATGAATATAGAAAGTTATCAATTGATGTTTAAGAAACTGATTAGTTTCAGGTTTCGGAAAAACAAAAACACTGAATTATAAGTAAATGCGAATACTCCAATTGATGAATAAAGTGCCATGGCCTCCAAACGACGGAGGGGCCATTGCCTGTTTAAACATGACAAAAGGATTTTCAATGCTGGGTCACGATGTTACTGTACTAAGTATGAACACATCCAAGCATCATGTTCAGCTGAATGAAATGCCTGCCGCAGTAAGAAGTATGGCAGACTTTAATCTGGTTGAAGTTCCCGCATCCATCAATTGGGTCGAAGCCGCGTTAAACCTGGTGTTTTCAAAACTTCCGTACAATGCGCAGCGATTCATATCCGACGAATTTAGCTATGAGCTCGTTAAACTCCTGACCGAAAGAAAGTTTGATGTTATTCAGCTCGAAGGTTTATATCTTTGTCCGTACATCCCTGTTATCCGGAAATATTCTGAAGCAATCATTTCCTATCGCGCTCACAACATTGAATACGAAATCTGGGAGCGGACTGCAAAACTATCGGAAGGATTGCGTTCGAAATACCTCGACAACCTCTCAAAACGCATCAAAAGATTCGAAATCAGCTACCTGAATAAATACGATCTTTTAATCCCGATCACCGACCGGGACGGAAAAATTCTGGATCAGCTCGGAAACACAAAACCACATCATACCTCACAGACCGGGATTGATTTTGCTTCGCTCGTTCCAACAGCTAAAAAACTCGAATTTCCATCCCTGTTTCACATTGGAGCCCTCGACTGGTCGCCAAATCAGGAAGGGATTATTTGGTTTTTGGATAATTGCTGGCCAAAAATTCACCACCGGAATCCGGAACTTAAATTTTATCTGGCCGGAAGAAATGCTCCTGAATGGTTCGAACGCCGCATAAAACGTGAAGGAGTTGAATATCTTGGTGAGATTGAAAATGCTTATGATTTTATCAATTCAAAAGCCATTATGGTGGTGCCGCTTTTTTCTGGAAGTGGAATGCGAATTAAAATTATTGAAGGGATGGCGCTCGGAAAACCAATTATTACCACCGATATCGGTACCGAAGGTATTCCGACTGAAAACTGGAATAACATCCTGATTGCAAACGACGAAAATCAGTTCATTGAAGCCATCGAAAGACTGATCAACGATCGCAATCTGGCCGATCAGATTGGCAGGAATGCCATCGGTTTTATTCAGGAGAAGTTCGACAACCTGTCACAGGCCGGTGCTCTCGTAGAATTTTACAAACAACATTCGTAACCTTGGAAATCGCATTCTGGATATTGTTACTGATCGTATTTTATACCTTCGCCGGATATGCATTTCTTCTTGCGTTTCTGTTATTCGTAAAAAAAAATCTTTTTCCTGAAAAACAGGTTTCTGAAAATAAATCAGAACCTTTACCTCGTGTTTGCATGTTCGTAACGGCATTCAATGAAAGCAATTATGTCGACATTAAGGTTAAAAATCTGCTGGAACTGAATTACCCTTCAGATAAAATCCAATACCTCTGGATTACCGATGGATCGGATGATGGAACTCCCGAAATCCTGAAGAAATATCCACAGATGGAAGTTCATCACCTTCCGGAGAGAAAAGGGAAAATACACGCGATGAACCGCGGCATGCAATTCGTTGACGCTCCAATTGTGATTTTTTCCGACAGCAACACAATCCTGAACAAAGAAGCCATTCAGGTTATGGTTAAAACTTTCGGGAATCCTTCGGTTGGTTGCATTTCAGGAGAAAAACGGATTGTAAACAACCTGGCTGACGATGCGGCCGGCTCGGGCGAAAACCTGTACTGGAAGTTTGAATCTTGGGTGAAACGAATGGACAGTGAATTAAATTCGGCCGTTGGAGCTGCCGGTGAACTGTTTGCCATCCGGACCGAACTTTTTGAAGAAGTGGAAAACGACACCATTCTTGATGATTTTATTATTTCGCTGCGAATCGCCCAAAAAGGATACAAAATTTCATATACCCCACAGGCTTATGCCATCGAAACGGCCTCGGTAAATGTACACGAGGAGCTGAAGCGGAAAGTCAGGATTGCTGCCGGCGGGCTCCAGACCATTCCCCGGCTGGCAGGCCTGTTGAATCCATTTCGGTATGGTTTTTTAACCCTTCAGTATATTTCGCACAAGGTTCTGCGCTGGACCATAGCGCCTTTCGCACTTTTTTGTTTGTTCCCGGTAAGTTTTTATTTATACCACCAGGAAATTCAATCCGGAACGTTCGTATTCTACTCCGGCTTTTTTATTTTCCAGGCCGTCATGTATTTTCTTGCCATCATTGGGTGGATCCTGGAAAGCCGAAAAATCAGATTTAAAGCACTTTACGTTCCGTATTATTTTTCAGCAATGAATTACGCCTCCATTCGAGGATGGATGAGGTTTCTGAAAGGGAAACAATCTGTTAATTGGGAGAAATCCAGACGCGCCTGATCACACAGTTTGACCAGTAAGTCGATATTTTTAGTTAGTTTTGCAGCGTCAATTCAAAAGTATTATCCTGAAATGAACGAGATTAAATTGAATACGATACCCGAAGCTGTAGAAGCTATTCGTAACGGCCAGTTAATCATCGTAGTCGATGATGAAGACCGCGAGAACGAGGGTGATTTTATTGCTGCCGCAGAAAAGGTAACTCCTGAAATGGTGAATTTCATGACCCTTTACGGACGTGGATTAGTGTGTGCACCATTAACTGAAGAGCGTTGCGATGAGTTGGAACTTGAATTAATGGTCGGGAAAAATACCTCATCACACGAAACTCCGTTTACCGTTTCTGTTGATTTGCTCGGTTACGGGTGTACAACAGGAATTTCGGCAAGCGACCGTGCCAAAACATTAAATGCATTGGCTAATCCGGATCTGAAACCCGAAGAATTGGGTCGTCCGGGACACATATTCCCACTGCGTGCCAGAAGCAGAGGAGTTCTGCGTCGCTCCGGGCATACCGAAGCCGCAGTAGATTTAACCCGAATGGCCGGACTGACTCCAGCCGGTGTATTGATCGAAATTATGAACGACGATGGCACCATGGCGCGTCTTCCGGAGTTAATAAAAATTGCTGAGCGTTTTGATTTAAAAATCGTTTCAATTAAAGACCTGATCAATTACCGCATTCAGAGCGAAAGTCTGATTGAACGCGGTGAGGAAGTTTTTCTGCCAACAAAAAATGGACTTTTCAGAATCATTCCCTTTAAACAAATCTCCAACGGCGTTGAACACATTGCATTGATTAAAGGAGAATGGACACCGGATGAGCCAGTTTTAGTACGGGTACATTCATCGTGCATGACCGGCGATATCTTCGGATCGATGCGTTGCGAGTGTGGTGAACAACTTGACAAGGCGATGAAACTTATCGAGAAGGAAGGAAAAGGAGTCGTGGTTTACATGCAACAGGAAGGCCGCGGAATTGGCCTGATGAATAAAATTGCCGCCTATAAACTTCAGGACCAGGGTATGGATACAATTGAAGCAAACATCCATTTAGGTTTTGATGCTGATGAGCGCGACTATGGAGTTGGCGCGCAAATTTTGCGAAGTCTGGGCATTTCAAAAATGCGTCTGATGACCAACAATCCGGTTAAACGTGTGGGAATTGAAGGTTATAATCTGGAAGTTGTTTCAACTGTCAACATCGAAATCGAACCAAATGAATACAATCAGGCTTATCTGAAGACCAAACGTGACCGAATGGGGCATCACCTTCAGAGTTTCAAATACGATAAATAGTAAAAAAGAAATCCTGCTCCGGCGGGATTTCTTTTTTATACCGGATTTTATAATCCTTGATAAAAGAAACTAAGTTTGTCAGGTTGTTATTAACCTGAGTTCGATATAAGATACCTGATAACAATTTATAAATAAGGTAATAAGGTTATTGTTTTAGGTTCATGAATTTCTACTAAGGTAAAAAAACACATGATAAGGTTTTAAGACCTTATTTTTTGATTCAAACCTTAGTAGAAAGTTGGAACACCTTGCCTTACAACCTTATTAACTTTCTGTATTTTAAATTATTATCTATTCTATTTCATATTATCCAACTCAGGTTGTTAAATGGTCAGTAGATAGTCATTTAGTTGCCTGAATAAGAAGATGACTAACCATTGACGACTATTGACAGTTCAAAAACTGCAGAAAGGTAAACGGATACAAATAAAATTTGAAAATGGGAATGTTCGACGATATGTTTGATTCCGGATTTGGAGAAACACAAATCGAAGGAATTGATTACCACCTGACTCCGGAAGGATTTCGGGTTATGACAGAATTCTACCTGGTCAAAAGAGGATATTGTTGCTCCAATGGCTGTAAAAACTGCCCATATTCACCGCGTGCCCAAAAAGGAAATCGCAAACTCCGTCCGGAAATTGTGAACAAATATCCGCAGTAAACAGGAAATCACAATAAAAGCGAAAAGCAGCGACAAGGAATAAAATTCCCTGTCACTGCTTTTCACATTGAGTATTTCCTGATCAGGAATTACACAATTGTTGAAACCACACCATTTTCTTCTCCAAACGAATTGGAAACATAAGAATCAGCCTGCACATCATTCTTCCAAACAGATCCATCAATATAATAACGGAATTGGTATTCTTTACCTGTTTCCAGTTCCAGAGTAGCGGTGAAATCACTCGATTTCAAAGCGGTCATTGGCTCAACGGATTTGTCCCAGTTGTTGAAATCTCCAAGCAACTGAACGGTCTTTGCTCCTGAAGCTTCAGCAGCTTCCAAACGAAAAGAAACCTTACATACCGGCTTCGATTTAAGGAATTGTTTTTTAAAGCTCATAATTAAAGATTTTAATTCTTATATGATTTGTTTCGGCAAAAATACCACAAACCAATGAGCAAATCTAAGCTAAGTATTTGTGCAAAAATAATTTAGCAATTAAATGATAATAAATTAACGTAGAAAAACACCTAAGCACTTGATTATCTGCAAATAAACGATCAATTAACTTTTGTTAACTCAAGATTAAGACGTTCATATTCAGCTGAATATTTAAAGTATCCGGATAATGCTCTCTTTTTCAAATTCAGGTTTTGAGGTTCGTTTTCATGGCGTATCTTTACAGAAAAAAAAGCAATGCATCCAAAAAATATCCGCATCGTATTCATGGGAACTCCTGACTTTGCAGTCGAGAGCCTGAAAGCACTGGTCGAAGATGGGTACCAGGTTGTAGGAGTAATTACCGCTCCCGACAAACCGGCAGGACGTGGCCGGCAACTGAGCGAATCGGCTGTTAAAAAATACGCAGTTGAAAAAAATCTGCCCGTTCTTCAGCCTGAAAAATTAAAAAATCCACAGTTCATTGAAGAATTAGCCAGTTTAAAAGCCGATCTCCAGATTGTGGTTGCCTTCCGTATGTTGCCCGAAATTGTCTGGAGTATGCCTCCGATGGGAACCTTCAATCTGCATGGCTCACTCCTGCCCCAGTACCGCGGTGCAGCCCCTTTGAACTGGGCCATTATAAACGGTGAAAAAGAAACCGGGGTCACCACTTTTTTACTCTCGCACGAAATTGATACCGGCCGGATTTTGTTTCAGGAAAAAACAGAAATTGCAGAAAATGACACACTCGGCGATATACACGATAGGCTGATGATTATTGGCGCCAGATTGGTACTTAAAACAGTGGATGTACTTGCAGAAGAAAAAGCAGAACCGATCGATCAGAATTTGTTGATCGAACATCCGGATAAAATAAAACATGCCCCAAAAATTTTCAAGGAAGATTGCCTGATTGACTGGACCAAAGACTCCGAATCAGTGCGCAATCTGATTCGGGGATTATCGCCCTATCCGGCTGCCTGGACCGAATTCATTCATCCGGAGAAACAGGAAATATTAACTGCGAAAATTTACCAGGCAAACCGCGATAACAGCAGTTTACCAGCTGCCCCGGGAACTCTGGTTACCGACGGTAAAAAATTCCTGAAAATTGCCTGTCCCGATGGTTGGCTTTCGGTAACCGACATTCAGCTTTCAGGAAAAAAGAGAATGAAAATTGACGAATTACTTCGCGGATTTCAAAGTATGGGGGAATGGAAAGTTAAGCTGTAATCCGACTTTTATTCAGAATAACAAAAGGCAAAAGCGAAGGATTCTTCCCCCACTTTGGCCTTTTTACTTTTGCCTTTTTACTTGTTTTCTATTTCTTTTTCATGAAAGTCACAATCAGGAAATAAATGATAAATCCGAGCGAAATCGAAACCAGTTCAATACCGAAAGGCAACAGACTATGTTCCATGAAATTGCGGTGCATATCGTAATTGTCGATATTCGGACTCATCTGATTGATCAGGATAAATCCAATACCGGCGAAAAAAGCAACCAAACCCCATTTCAGCGACGGATATCTGTTTGAATCCTGATCTTCAGCATTTTCAGAAGCCACTTTCTGAGCCAGAATTCCGGCATTTTCAAAATGCCCGGCTTTAATAATTTTTCGTTTCAGTAAAAAATCGGTAAAGTTTTTTAAAATCTGGAATATTGCATAAAAAACTACCGATGCCATCAATACTTCATTCATGTCCATAACAATTGTTTTAAGTGTTTGCAAGATGTGACAGCGGCAGTCCGGATAATGTTGCAGGATGATTGATTTTTTTTCCGGAAAAATTATCGGTACTTCATGCAACATTTATTTCAGGTTCGTTGTCAAACGATCAATTATGAATGATTCGGAATTAATAAGCCAGGTTTTAAAGGGGAACAGACATGCTTTTACGTTTTTGGTAACCCGTTACCAGAAATTGGTCGTTCACATTACCGGCCGCTTAATTCAGCGTCAGGATGAACTGGAAGATGTAAGTCAGGAGGTATTTCTGAAAGTATACCAAAATCTGGGCAAATACCGGAATGAGTGCAAATTATCGACCTGGATTGCCACGATTGCCTACAACACAAGCATCAATTACCTCCGGAAATTTAAAAAGATGGATGAAGTAAATCCGGATGATTCGGCTGCTTTCAGGAAACTGACTGACTTTAAACCTGAAAATTACGAAAATGCCGATTTGCACCGCTACATCCGCGATCAGATTGATTTGCTCCCGGTACAATACAGAACGGTAATTACACTGTTTCATCTGGAAGAATTTTCGTACCAGGAAATTGAACAGATTACCGGAATGCCCGAAGGAACAATTAAAAGTTACTTATTCAGGGCAAAAGCGATTTTAAAGGAAAAGCTTAAATTTATCGTCGACGAAAACAGCCTAAAAACAGTAAAGGAGATTAGTCATGAATAAAGAAGAACTGGATTTAATACTGGAAAAAACATTTCGAAAAGATCCTGAATACCTGCTTTCGGCCAACTTTGCCGAAAAAGTGACACAGGCTGTTGCCCGCCGCGAACAATGGAAATCTGATCTTCTGGAATATCTTTTTTTAACTGCTGTTTTGTTTTCACTCCTTCTGATTGTGACCGTATTCTTCTATTTTATCGATAAGGAGCAGGTCCTGAAAATGATTTCGCTCGTGTCCGGAAATATTATTCCGATTGTTTTAACAGGACTCATCATAAATTTCATCTTCTTTGCCGACCGCGTACTTTTACGACTTTTATTCAACCACTGGAACAAATCCTGAATAAAAGTTAAAATCGACGGTCAGATTTGTCAATCCTGTTTTTTGCCTTTTACCCAACTCCTTTTGCTTTGATCAACCTTTGCGTGGTCGCTTATTCCGGAGGTAAACAACCTGGCCTTTAACCGGTTCTTCGCCATAATCCATGCGGTTTCGGCGAAGCAAAGGTTTTAACTTCAAAGCATAACGCTGAGCAATGTAATGCATGGTGTCATCGCTTTCAGCAACATGTTTGATATGCTTTTTATCGCCCTTTTTATATTTGGCTTCGATGTAAAATATTTCATTTTCACGTGGCTGCCTTCCTTTGGCGATATCGTTGTAGGTATATAATTCCCAGTCTTTCAGTCCCAGTTCTTTGGTCAGGCTTTCGTAAGTGTCACCCTGGACTGCGACGATTGTGCGAAGTCTGTTGCGTAATTCGATTTTATGAGCAGCACCCGGTTTCCTTAAAACAGCTGGTTTGGCTGCAGGTCTCACCGATTCATGCTGAATAGCGGCAAGCTGGCGGTTGTCGCCATATTCGTCGTACAGAAAAAGCTTATAATCTTCGATGATTTTAATTAAGCGATCTGCATAAGTGGGATCTGTGGCATAACCGGCTTTTTTTAATCCACGTGCCCAACCTGCATAATCCTTCGGATCGAGCTGAAAAAGGAAGCTGTACCGGCTGCCAGCCATCAGGAAATTGGAATGATCGATATACGACGCCTCTCCATGTGAATATTTCCTGAAACATTCGTGTTTGGCATCGTCATCATGATAAATTTTCTTGCCAGTCCATTCCGATTTACATTTTATCCCGAAATGATTATTCCCTTCGGTAGCGAGCCGGCTGTTGCCATTTTGCGATTCCCAGCAACCTTGTGCAAGGGTAATACTGGCAGGAATTCCACTTCGTTCCATTTCCGAAATAGCCAGCGGATAATATTTTTGAATGTATTCTTCGCGCGAAAATTGTTTATTCTGAGCAAATCCAGTTTGAATAATTAGAATAGCAAGCAGCAGCAAAAAATATTTAATCATAACAATAGTTTGGTGTTTGAGACAAAAATAGGAAATTGTTTGCTTTCGAACAGCATTGCCAAATAACAAGTATTAATGTACATTTGGGAAAAACTGTTTCAAATGAAAACGACAGAAATAAAAATTGTTGTATTCGAATACCAAAATATTGAAGAACTTCCGGAAAAAGACCGTACCATGTTGCTGGAAGCACGAAAAATAACCGCAAATGCTTATGCCCCTTACTCCGGATTTCAGGTGGGAGCGGCAGTTTTATTGGGTAATGGCGAAATTTTCAGTGGAAATAATCAGGAAAATTCAGCATATCCGTCCGGATTATGTGCCGAGCGGGTGGCATTGTTTTATGCCAATGCCAATTATCCGGATTCAGAAGTAAAATCAATTGCTGTTTCGGCACAGAAAAACGGAATTTTGGTTTCCGACAGCGTAAAGCCCTGTGGTTCATGCCGTCAGGCACTAGCTGAAGCCGAAATCCGGTTTGAACACCCGATCCGAATTATTCTGGATGGCCAGAATTCAATAATCGTTCTGCAAGGAGTAGAAAGCCTGCTTCCCCTGAGTTTTTCAAAAAAAGATTTGTAAATAAAAAAGGATTGAACCATCGGAACAATCCTGAAAAAAAGCTTCAGGTTTTAGTTTTCCTGAAGCTCTTCTGATTAGCAGACATTATTGAATCTCAATTTTTCTTGACAAATTTTCGACAAACTCGGCTTTTTTCGGAAGTTCGATGGTTAAAATTCCGTTTTTATGAGTTGCTGAAATCTCAGAAACGTTAACTTCCTTTGGCAGTGAAAACGTACGTTTAAAAGTTGAATACCTGAATTCAGAACGAAGGACTTTTCCTTTTTCCTTATCAGTTTTTTCATCTTTCTTTTCCGAATAAACCAACAGGTAGTCGTTTTTCAGGTCAATTTTGAAATCCTCCTTTTCCAATCCGGGAGCTGCAATTTCAATTTCAAACTTTTTCGTGTTTTCGTAAATATTCACTTCCGGGGTTGATTTCCAGGTACCTTCTTCAAGGTAATTAGGAACTAAATTTCCATTTAAAAATTCATCAAATAATCCTGGTAAGCTTCTGGTTTTAAAAACTGGTAACATAATTTTTTCCTCCATTTTTAATTATAAATTGTTTTTTTATTGTTTTCGGGTGTGATATTTCAAACCGGATACCAGCACATATAACCCTGATTATAAATGACATAACGACACTAAGAATGTCATTTTTTCCGAAATAGAACAAAATTACAATGACATTTTTTCCGAAACCACGTTTTCAAACATTCCTGAAATCATAAACCCGAAAGTCATTTCAGGTTAAGAAAAAGATAACAAACACTTTTTCCGGAAAACAGTTTGGAACGTGATTCAAAAAATCTACTTTTGCAGCATCAATTTACGCAATGGGGTGCCTGCCTGGTGAAAACCAGGGTAATTAAAGGCTGAGATCACACCCACCGAACCTGATACGGGTAATGCCGGCGAAGGGATGGCGAAAGGGAATTACTTGCCTCATTGGTTATTTATTAACCATTAAAAAAACAAGAATGAAACGGATTTATTTGACATTGCTTTTGCAATGCGCGGTGTTTTTGGCAATCGCTCAATTTACACTGAAAGGAACTGTAAAAAACGACACCGGTGAGCGTTTGGTTGGCGCCAACCTGATGATCTCAAACAGTTTCAATGGTACATCAACCGATGCAAACGGGGTTTTTCAGTTTAAAAACCTAAAAGCCGGAAATTACGAACTGACCATTTCGTACATTGGTTACGAAAAACAAACTCAGGAACTTAAAATTACTTCTGACCTGAATCTTGACATTATCCTGAAACAGGATTTTATTCAGGCCGAAGAAGTTTTGGTTTCGGCAAACCGGGTAAAGGAAAAAACTCCGGTGGCCTACACCACGGTCGAAAAATCGGAAATCAGGGAAAACAACATGGGTCAGGACATTCCGTATTTACTTGGACTCACACCCTCGTTTGTGGCCACTTCGGATGCCGGAACCGGTGTTGGTTACACCAATTTCAGAATTCGCGGAACCGATCTGAACCGCATCAACGTTACGGTAAACGGCATCCCAATGAACGATGCCGAATCGCATGGAACCTGGTGGGTTGACATACCCGATCTGGCTTCTTCAACCGACAACATTCAGGTACAACGTGGGGTTGGAACCTCAACCAACGGTGCGGCAGCTTTTGGTGCCACCATCAACCTGCAAACCAACACCATCAATAAAGACGCATTTGCTGAATACAGTACTTCCGGAGGTTCATTCGGAACATTAAAAAATTCAGTTGGTATCAGCACCGGACTGATCAAGGAAAAATTCAGTTTCGATGCCCGGTTGTCAAAAGTCACTTCCGATGGGTTTATTGACCGGGCTTCTTCCGATCTCAAATCGTTTTTTATTTCAGGAGGATATTTTACTGAAAGCACGATCCTGAAAGCGAATATTTTTTCAGGACTGGAACATACTTACCAGGCCTGGAACGGTGTGCCTTCTGTTCGCCTGAATAACGATCTGGCCGGTATGCAGGAATATGCCGACAACTGGTTGTACAGCCAGAAACAGGTGGATGAAATGGTAAATTCGGATAGCCGGACATACAATTTCTACACCTACGAAAATGAGGTGGATCATTATCAGCAAGATCATTACCAATTGCTGTTTTCGCATAAATTCACTCCATCTTTCAACCTGAATGCAAGTTTGTTTTACACCAAAGGGTACGGTTATTACGAACAATACAAGGAAGATCAGACCTTGGCCGATTACCTGATTACCGCTCCTGTTCACGGAACAGAATCAGTAGAAAATTCGGATCTGATCCGTAGAAAATGGCTGGACAATGATTTCTACGGAATGACTTTCTCGGCAAACCGTAAAGATGAAACCAGCGAATTTACGTTTGGCGGCGGATACAACGAGTACGATGGAAATCATTTTGGCAAGGTAATCTGGGCCCGTACTGCCGGAAATTCGGAATTGGATCACGAGTGGTACCGTGGAACAGGGCTGAAAAAAGACTTTAACGTATTTGCCAAATACAATTACGAACTGGTGGAAAATCTGAATTTATTTGCCGATCTGCAATACCGTAAAATTGATTATACTATTGGCGGAGTTGATGATGATTTACGGGATCTGACCCAAAAACACAGCTTCGAGTTCTTTAATCCCAAAGTCGGGATTTATTATCAGATGAACGACCAGCAAAATATATACGCCAATTTTGCCCGGGCAAACCGCGAACCCAACCGCGACAATTATGTGGATGCCGATGCCGATAAACAACCGCAATACGAGACTTTAAATGATTTTGAACTGGGCTACAAATTTGCTTCAAACCGCTTGGCTCTTGGAGTGAATGCCTATTACATGATGTATCAGAACCAGTTAATCCTCACCGGTGAAATCAACAATGTCGGGGCTCCAATCATGACCAATGTCGATAATAGTTACAGAGCTGGTATCGAGTTGATGGCCGGTGTTAAATTAACCGACAAACTGAAATGGGATGTTAATCTGACTTTAAGCAAAAACAAGATCAAGGATTTTACCGATTACGTTGATGACTGGGACAATGGTGGACAAATTGCCACCAAACTTGGAACCACCGATCTGGCTTTTTCTCCTGAAATGATTGCCAACAGCCAATTAAGCTGGATGATGGCCAAAGGCCTAAAAGTGAACCTGCAGACTTATTCGGTGAGCAAACAATACATCGACAATTCATCGAGCAACGACCGCAAACTGGATGGTTATCTGCTGAATAATCTGAAATTCACCTATCATGTTTCGCAGAAATTTGCCAAAGAACTGAATTTACACCTGATGGTAAATAACCTGTTTGATACGAAATATGAAAATAATGCCTGGGTCTATTCTTATGTTCTGGGTGGCCAACGTTTTGCCATGGACGGATATTTCCCTCAGGCAGGAATCAATTTTCTGGCCGGTCTGGATATAAAATTCTAAATGAAATAGTACGGTCAGGACATGTCCTGACCAATTACTTCCTTAAGGGACAGGACATGTCCTGTCCTTACTATAAATTTATTGATTCATATCGTTCAGGATTTTCTCCACTTCAGCTTCGGTTTTATGCAGCTTATCTTTGCAAATCGTTATCAGTACCGAAACCCGGCTAACCTGTTCAGCCAATTCATCCACATCCAGTTCTTCGTTTTCAATTTTTTCCAGAATCTCTTCAATTTCTGAAATTGCTTCCTTGTAAGTCACTTTTTTCGTTGCCATTGTTTTCTATTCGTTAGAGACGCACTGCAGTGCGTTTGTGTAAAATTAGTGCATGTTTTTAAGACGCACAGCTGTGTATCTTTTCAATTGACTCATTTTTTCTGAGACGTACAGCCGTGCGTTTGTACATAAAATGATATTATAGTTTTTTATCCAGAGTCACATCGAAATGTGCCCGCAAGTTTATGAATTCCTATATCTCGTTAGAGACGCACATCTGTGTATCTTTTCAATTGATTCATTTTTTCTGAGACGCACAGCCGTGCGTCTTTACAAAATTGATTTAATTTTCTGGTAGAGACGCACTGCAGTGCGTCTCTACCAGAAATAACTATATTATTACATTTTATCGTATTTCAATCTTTCAGATGCGTTTTATTTTCGACAGTACTTTCCAAAATTCCATCTGTAAGCCGGGATATTATCTTATCGCCTGCATTAACCTGATCCACCGATTTTACAATCTTACCATTGAATATGGTCAGTGAATACCCACGTTTGATGATGTTTTGCGGGTCGACCAGGCGCAGTTTTTCCTGAATCGAAATCAGCGTTCTTTTTTCAGTTCGGATCATTTCCAAAGATTGAATTTTAATCAGGTGCCGGAACTGATTCAGCAGGTTTTTATTTTTCAGGACCTGTTCGCGGAAAACAAAATTCAGTTTGTTTCCGGATTGATCGAGCAAATGATTTTGCCGGGTTATATACCGGTTGGTTTTATTTTTAACACCAACCAAAATCTGTTTAAGTTCGGTTTGCTGATTTTTAAAAAATGCTTCAGACCGGTTTGCCAGCTGAATACGGGCAATATTTAAGCGGTTCTGCTGAGTAACAATGAGTTGATTTACCAGATTATTCAACTGATCTGCTGCATCATTCAGCCTGTTTTTATTGTCTTCCAGTTGATCGGTCACCAATTCTGTAAAATGTTTCTCCAATTCGTTCAGTTCCTGCGAAAAACGAAGTGCTCCTGAAATCAGAAATTCGGCGACTGCCGTTGGTGTTTTCATTTTGGTGTGCGCTACCAGATCGACAACTGTATCATCCTTATCGTGCCCTATCCCGGTTATGACCGGAAGCGGAAACTGCGCCACATGAGCAGCCAGTTCGTACTGATCGAAACAAGCCAGATCAAGCTGTGCCCCTCCGCCACGAATAATCACAACAGCATCGAACCATTCTTCATAATTATAAATCAGTTCGAGTGCGTCCATGATGCTGTGCGGCGCTTCATTCCCCTGCATCACTGCAGGAAATAATTTGCTGTAGAAAACAAACTGATGTGGATTGTTGTGCAGCTGATCCAGAAAATCCTGCAAGCCTGCTGCCGTTGGCGACGAAATGATGGCAATGCGTTGTGGGACCAAAGGCAATTCAAGTTCTTTATTCATGTCCAGTATTCCATCTTCCTCCAGTCTCCGGATAATTTCGCGGCGTTGCCGAGCGAGATCGCCCAGGGTATAAACCGGATCGATATCCCGGATATTCAGGCTAAAACCATAAACTTCGTGGTATTCGACTTTCGCCTGAAGCAATACTTTTAAACCTTCAGAAAATGGCTGACCGGTAGTAGTTTCAAAATACGGACGTAGCATCCGGAAAGTGTATGACCAGATTGTTGCCCGGCATCGTGCGATTACCGCATCGGTGCCCTGCTCTGTTTCCACCAGATCGAGGTAACAATGGCCACTGCGGTTGATGGTCATCTCGCTGATTTCGGCTTTTACCCAAACCGGACCAGAGAAACTCTCCTCCAGACTGTTTTTCACCTGTCGCTGTAATTCAAATAAGCTATGTTGCTGATCGTTCATCAATCAAAATTTAAAATTTTTCCGGAGATTGAATTTACCTGTTTTTCCCGAATTCCTGTCAAAACGATTTTTTTATCAGTTTAACCCGGGCTTCATTTTCTCCTGAATGCATGCTCAGGATTAAAAATCCATCAGGCAAATCATTCAAATTGTTCAGGATAATGGTTTCTGAAGTCGACATAACCGATTGCCAAAGACAAACTCCCTGAAGGTTGTGGATACGCATCCCAACTTCGTTACCGGAATTTTGAAACGGATTCCGGATCATCAGGTAATTATTGAACGGATTTGGAGAAACAAAAACAGTCGTTTCATTATTCAGATTCCAGGTACTGTTTACTTTCAGGTATTTATCTGCCAGCTCAAAATCAGGAATTCCAAAACCAAGTAACGAATCCGGCGAAAGATATTGTGAAGCGCTTTGTTCGATGGCCATTTTCAGCTGTTTAACGTTGGCATACGGATTGGCCTGAAGCAGACATGCTGTCATTCCGGCCAAAACCGGTGATGAAAAAGAAGTTCCGCTTGATGTACCCAAAACTCCGGAACTGTTTACAAGAGCGGTTGCCAGTCCCATTGCCGCCACGTTGGGTTTTACCGCTCCTCCGGAAGCCGGGCCAACCGAGCTAAAATAGGCCCTGACTTTATCTTTATCAATAGCCGCAACAGCAATAACATTTTCGCCGTCCGAAGGAGCAATGATGTATTTCCAGGGTACGTTGGCTTCATTTCCGGCGCTGTTACAAACCAGGATTCCTTTCTGCACGGCCATGTTTGCACCAATGGTCACCCGGGTACTGTGCCCGTTCAGTTCGGCATAAGTATGGTTCATTGCCGGATCGTCGAATTCGGAATAACCCAACGATGAATTGATGATATCCACTCCCAGACTATCGGCCAGTTCAGCAGCTGCAATCCAGTTATCTTCCTCAATGAGATATTCCGAAGAACCGTCCTCGGTTCGGAAAAGATAAAATGATGCATCGGGCGCTGTTCCGATAAAACTACCCGGAATATTTCCGCCCATGCACGAAAGCACACTCATACCGTGGGAGTGCTGGCTGTAAAAATCTGATTGGGAATCTACAAAATCGCGGATCCCGAGGATACGCTGAGTATTCCGAAGGCTATCAAAAGCGACAATTTCGTTCACGTGCCAGAAACCGGCGTCTAAAACGGCAATCTGAATGCCTTTTCCGCGAAAACCCTGATTGTGCAGGTATTCACCATTCAATTGGTGAATCTGGGTATAGGCATTCCCGTAACCAGCCGGATCAATTTCAGCATTCAATTCATCTTCCCTGAATTTCAGGATAGAGGATTTTAATTGCATGGCCGGTTTTGATAGCTGAATCGTATCGACAAACGGCAAGCCGGCAACTTTAATTAGCAGCGATGAATCGCCGGTTCCAACCGTGACACCGTTCAGCCATTTCGAAGTATGAACAATCTCCAGTCCGAGCTTTTTAAGACTGTCCAGATAGCTTGCAGATACAGGCAAATCATTTTCATCGATGGCAATGTGTTGCCTGATTCGTCGTTCGATGGCACGTTGAGATAAAAATTCTTCAGGATGAGTGATTGAAAAAGCCGTTCCATTTTTATCCGTCAGCTTAATCCACCAGTAGGATTTCGCAGCAGTTTGAGACTGAGCAACCTGGGCCCAAATCATAACAACGACAAAAAGTAAACCTGCCTGTTTCATGAATTCAATAGTGTTGTTTTTGCATCTGTCGCATATATTCTTCCGGATTCTGCATAAATTTTTCAGGATCGGGCACCAGATCTTCTTTGGTTTTATACGTGCCCATTTTTACCTGTTCCATGCTATCCTGAACTTCAGGATTCAGTAATCTGCCCGAATCGTATTTCAGAGTATACAGGAGTTCACCGTTTTCATCGAAAAACCGCCAATCCGAGTCCTTCACATCCTCGAGATAATTCGCATCCATTTCGA
>JBASYJ010000253.1:0-25012 GCA_049277435.1 Prolixibacteraceae bacterium | reverse complement strand
CTTTCGACCATCTTTTTGGCTTTGTCGGCTCCCTGGGCATCTTTTAAAAACTGGTACGTTTCAGAACTGGTGCTTAATGGTTCACTCATACCGCCGCCCTTGAAACGTGGAATGAAAGCGGTCATTGCTTCGCCCAGATCATAACTGTAATCTAGAATATAACTTTTATCCAGTCCGCTGCTTTTGTTTTCATTATTCAGGCTCAGTTCCGACTGGCTCCGCATCGAATATTTTCCATATTCATACGTGGTGTACAAACGTGAGAAATTGGTTCCGACTGCGAACAAAACAGCAATCAACAAAAACACAGTTGTTTTGGCAAAATCAGGAAGTGTTTTTTCCCTAATCGCATAAATAAAATAAGTTATCCCTAAAATGAGCACCAAAATAGCAGCATAATAGGTCATTTGCAGGTGGTTCGCACTTAACATCAGCGACAAACCAAGAGCTGCGACAATACTTCCTCCAATTTTATTTTTCCTGAAAGCCAGCAGAATACCGGCTACAATCAGTGATGTATACGTTAATGCGTGTGCTTTGGTAAGGTGCCCGGTAACCATCACGACAAACGTGAAAGTCATAAAACCGTAGGCAAGGCTGGCGGCAAAAGCAGTCCAGATGCCAATGTCAAGCAAAATACACAGGATAAAAAAGAACACGAAACTTAGGGTAAGGATCATTACCGGCTGTGAAATAGCAGTAACCGACTTTTGTATTTTCGAAAAAATCTCGCCTGAATACAAGGTCGAGGTGAGATAAGCAGGCATTCCGGAGAACATATTATTCGCCCAAAGCGCTTCTTTGCCGGTAGCTTCACGGTAATCAACAATTTCTTTGGCCATTCCTTTAAACTGGGTTCCATCCGAACTTTGGAGCCGTTTTCCTTCCAGCACAGGTGAAAAATAAATGACACTGATTAGTATAAACAGAACAATGGCAAGCAGATATGGTCCTGAATTACGAAGGAGGTCTTTTGTATCCATATTATTGATTGGTATAATTTTTAATTCGTATTTTCGTGCGAAGCAAAAATAAACCTTTTTAAGTCAATAACTAAATTAAATGGGCGTAATTAAAAGGCAAACAATCAGAGGTTCGGTGTATTCGTACCTGGGTGTTGTTGTTGGTTTTTTCACCACCGCGCTAATCATGCCCAAGTTGATGTCGGAAGAGGAAATCGGACTGACTGCAATTTTAGTCGCTGTTTCCGGTTTATATTCCCAATTTTCCACGCTTGGGTTCACCAAAGTTATTGAGCGCTTATTCCCATACTTTCGCGACAAGGACAAAAATCACAACGGATTTGTATTTATTTCAGTAGCTGTCGGGATAGTCGGATTTATCCTTTCATTGGCCAGCTTTTTTGTACTGAAACCCTACATCATCGAGAGCAATCTGGAGAAATCTCCCTTGCTTGTCGAGTATATTTATTACCTGATTCCGCTTATTTTCTTCCGGATGTTTTTCCTGATCCTCGATTCGTACAATAAAATGCTTTTTGATGCCACAACAGGCACTTTCCTGAGTGATTTATTGTACCGGGTCGGGAACCTGTTTTTACTAATCGCCTTCTATTTTCACTGGATCAATTTTGCCGGATACATTTTGGGTTTTGTCTTTATCCTAAGTTTCCCTGCAATTTATCTGGCTGTCCTACTCGTCTATCGGAAACAATTTAACCTCACTCCGGTTTCAGGTTTTGTAACTCCCCCACTGCGGAAAGAAATGATCAGTCTTTCGGTTTTTGGAATTATAGGTGGATTGAGCAGTGTCGCGTTACTCAACATTGACACCATCATGCTGAATGAATATTACAACCTTTCGCTAACCGGTGTTTATGCCATCAGCTTTTTCTTCGGAACAATAATTCTCATTCCAAGTAAAGCTTTAGGCAAAATCTCATCGACAATTATCGCCGATGCCTGGAAAGAAAAAGACATGGACACCATTGCGGATATTTATTACAAAAGCAGCATCAATCAACTGTTTGCGGCACTTTTGCTTTTTATCCTGATGGTAACCAACCTGCACAATATTTTCAAAATATTACCTCCTGAATATGGTGGCGGAGGCTGGGTCATCATCATTATTTCCTTGTCGAACCTAATTGTTGCTTCAACCGGATCGAGTGTTCAGATTATCGGCACCTCACATAAATACAAAATACAAACTTATTCGCTCGGAGTTCTGGTGATCCTGGCAGTTATCTTTTACATGATTTTTATTCCGCTTTGGGGAATGACCGGTGCTGCGCTCGGTTCCTTATTTTCAGTATCCCTGGCATCGCTGTTGCGAGTCTTTTATCTGCACCAAAGCATGAAACTGTTTCCATACCGGCTCACCCATTTGAAATGTGTTGCCATTGGTTTGGTTGCTTTTGCCATTGGCAAATTTGTGCCGGTTTTGCCGTTTCATTTCCTGATCGATCTGATTATCCGAAGTTCAGCCATCGCTGTCGTATTTATTGGTTTGAGTTATCTGTTTCACATTTCGGACGATCTTAACCTGATCATCGATAAATTTCTTCGAACCCTAAGAATAATTAAATAACCATGTCGCAATTTGGAATTATACTTCAGGCCCGGACAGGCTCAACCCGAATGCCCGAAAAGGTGATTTTGCCTTTTTTTCAGGATCAGTCGATTCTGGATCTGTTGCTCGAAAAGGTAAAAAAGTTGAATCTCCCGGTGGTGCTGGCTACCACAGTAAATCCTTCCGACGACCGGATTTGTGATTTGGCAGCCAGGCATCAGGTTCCGGTTTTCAGAGGTTCTGAAAACGATGTACTCGACCGTTTTATTCAGACAGCTAAAGCAAATCACTTCAGCAAAATCATCCGGGTTTGTGCCGATAATCCTTTTCTCGATCTGGAAGGAATGAAAACTTTAATTTCAGCATTCGAAAAATCGGATGCCGATTACCTGAGTTTTCAACTCGCGGAAAATAAACCTTCTATTCTTACCCATTTTGGATTCTGGACGGAAGCTGTCCGGCTCGCTGCACTTGAAAAAGCACAGAAGTTGACTTCAGAGAAATTGTATCACGAACACGTCACCAATTTCATTTACGGCAATCCTGAAATTTTCAATGTTCAGTTTATTCAGGCAGATCCAATCGTATTTTCACGCACCGATATCCGGATGACACTCGATACTCCGGAAGATTTTGAAATTCAGCAGAAAATATTTGCAACAATCAGCAAGGAAAACCCTAATTTTGCCGTTCCGGAAATTGTTAGCTGGCTCGATCAGCATCCTGAAATTCTGGAATTGATGAAAAATGAAATCCGAAAAAATCAGAAATAGAAGTTTTTAAAACAAAAAATGGGAAACCCAACTTATATCATCGGCGAAATCGGACAGAACCACAATGGTGAAGTTGAAATTGCTAAGAAACTCATTGATGTGATCACAGAACCGGTGATCGACAAACTTTTCGGGCAGAAACTGATGCCGATGAATGCGGTAAAAATGACCCGCCGCGACCTGAATGAGGAACTTTCGGCTTCCGAAATGTTCCGGCCATACGAAAATCCAAACTCTTTCGGGAAAACTTATGGCGAACACCGCGCTTTTCTGGAATTAAATGACGAACAGCATTTTGAAGTTTACCGCTACGCCAAAGCAAAAGGACTCGAATTTGTTGAAACCCTTTGCGCGAAAGGTTGCCTTTCGATGTTGCGCCTGTTTACGCCGGACCGCCTGAAAGTAGCTTCACGCGATCTGACCAATCTTCCTCTTCTGGAAGTGATGGCCGAAACCAAAATTCCAATCATTCTTTCAACCGGAATGACCGGGAAAAAAGAACTCGACGACGCGCTTGAAATCATTACCAAATACCATTCGAACGTCAGCATACTACATTGTCTATCCCAATATCCTTCTGAATATCAGAATATAAATCTTTTAAGTATTCAATTCCTGAAGGAAAATTACCCTGAATTTACGATTGGTTATTCCGACCATTCCATCGGAATTCTGATGCCGGCTGTTGCGGTGGGAATGGGTGCTGAAATTATTGAAAAGCACATCACGCTCGACCGGAACATGAAAGGCACCGATCACCGCGGATCGCTCGAACCGGAAGGTATCTGGCGAATGGTTCGCGACATCCGGAATACAGAATACGCCATTGGTAAATATGGAATTTTTGTCGACGAGCATGTCCAGGCAACACGGAAAAAACTGGAACGTTCTGTAGCTTCCATTCGCGACATTGCTTCAGGAGAAATAATTAGCGAAAACGACCTGCACATGCTGAGCCCGGGCGATGGTTTAAAATGGGCCGACCGGAATCAAATTATCGGGAAACGGGCAGTAAAGTCTATTCCGGCAAACGAGATTATTTATCCTGAAATGATTCAATAGAAAAAGTTCAGGAATACGTTTTAAATAACACAAACAGAAGACAATCGATTCTATATATAAATGATTATTGAAATGAAGATTAAACTGGTTTTATCAGATATTGACGGAGTATGGACAGATGGGGGAATGTATTACGACCAGACAGGAAACGAATTGAAAAAATTCAACACAACGGACAGCGCAGGGGTGATTTTTCTGCAATTGCTCGAAGTTCCTTTTGGAATTATCACCGGTGAAAACACGAAAATTGTATGGCGCCGCGCTGAAAAACTGAAAATAAGCCACCTTTTTATTGGGGTAAAAAACAAACTCGAAGTTGCTGAAAAACTTTGCGCTGAACTAAATATTTCACTTCAGGAAGTGGCCTATATTGGCGACGATCTGAATGATGCGATGCTTTTAAAAGCCGTTGGATTCAGCGCCATTCCGGCCAATGCCTGCAGTTACATGGAAAAATACGCCAAAATACGGTTAAAGCGAAAAGGTGGCGAAGGCGCATTCCGCGAATTTGTTGAACTGCTCCTTGAAAAAGAAAACCTGCTCGACACGGCTATTAACAAATACCTGAAATCTACCCAGCAGAAGTAATCGTCTCAATACACCGTTCCGCTACTTTGCCATCAATTCGGTAAGCATATTTCTGAATAAAGGAATCGTATCTTTCCCGATCTATTTTTAAATTTCCACGGAAAATTCCGGAAAGAATGAGTGTCAGGCTATCGGCATCGGTGGCCTGAAAAGCCACACCTTCTGCAACATAACCCATCACATCCTGTTTCAGGTGATCTAGAATAATGAGAGGTTTATGAAAATAAACGGTTTCGGTCCCAACGGTTGAAAAGCAGGTAATCAGCACATTGCAATGGGCAATTAACTGATACAGATCAGAACTGGTGTCGATGATATAATTGGTGCATCTGGCATCCTTTGCAATGTTGGCATAATAGTCCGAATCGGCATATTCGCGTGGATGAAGCTTTACAATCAGCTGAACTTTCGGCAATTTACGCGCCGCCTTAAAGACATCGTATGCCGCCTGATACCTCAGTTCTGGATCGCGCTGTGGCTGCGAAGCAAAGACGATCGTATCGGTAGGTTTTGCCGGTTTCAGCTTTTCGTTTTCCAGCAACTTGGGAATCACATCTGTCCGGATCTGGCCAACAGAACGAACCGATTCTTTTGGGTAATTGCCTTTTTCAATCAGAAATTCTTCCCAGTATTTTCCCCAGGTCAGGGTTAGATCGGGCATCACCCGATTTTTGCTATCGTTTAGCGTGTATAAATAAGCCGGATGCAAATCGTGCATGGTTCCGTGCTGAAGTCCGATGATTTTTATCCCGCAGAACTTTGCCGCATCCAGAATCGATTTGGTGAGCGGACTGTTTTCATCGGCTGCAATCACTGCTTTTATTCCTGAATGTGCAAAATAATTACGTGCGGCAAAATACCGGTAGATAAAGAAAACCGAGGATTTATCGAGCGAACGAAACACTTCGAAACTGAGTTTTTGTACCGTTGAAAACTCTGTTAAACGAATCTGCGAATACGATTTTTGCAGTCGTTTGTGCGCCTTGGTTGCCGATTTCCGCACACTTCTTTTTAGCAATCCGGAAATAAGAAATCCTTCCACAAATATTTTTTGATGCCCGTGCCACAAACTTTGATACTGTTTTAGTGAAAACGAATAATCAGATTTTCCCTTTGGTTTCGGCATTAAAACTTCGGTCAGGAGGGCAAAACTCTCATTCGGCTCCGAAATCAGGTATTCCAGAATATGGTGTCCCTGAACAGGTTCAAGTGTTTCTTTATCCAGAACAGTTGAATATTTTTCGGTCAGATAAACCAGATATTCAGGATTTATTTTGCCTGAGAACAGGAATTTCAGGAATCGGTATTTGACCAAAACCAGGTAGCTGAATAAAATTCCGAAATGGAATTTCGCCTTTACCTTGGTTGTGGTAAAACGAAAATCAGTTTCAGGATAGATATTTTTAAGTATTTTCAAATCTGCAGAAGCATACCAAATGTGATCGTTGAACGAGGAAAATCGATTTTGAATGGGCTTCAGAAAATACATGAGGTTTCGAACTGCAAAATAAATCCTGAATTTATGGTAATGCCAAACGCTTGCTGAATCGATGCGAAAAAGATCGGCCAGGGTTTGACCATCAACCGGAAGATCGCCAAACTGAAGAACCTCGGTCATGGTTTCGTAATTCACCTGTTTCTTTTCATCGGAACTTAACGAAATGCGTTCAGCAAAATCGTAGGCAGGTGCTCCTGAAACCGTATAAACTTTCGATCCGTTTTCAGCAAAACGTCTTATTTCATTGAGTTCTGAATCTTCAAGCTTCCGGTTTATGATGATTGTTTTGCTCATTGCTCCAAAATTAAGCTTCAAAAAGACCTGCAATTTCACGGGTCAGTTCTTTACGCGAATAACGGTTTGCCAGGCTGGTTTCCTGAATTTCATTAACCTGTTTAAACTTTTCCAGAACAAACTGACTCATTCCATCGGAATCTGAATAATCGAAAAGTTCACCACAACTTGTTTCCTTAATAATCTGAGCCAGATCGCCATCGGTCGGACCAATTGCCAGAACTGGTTTCCGGGAAGCCAGGTATTCGAAAAACTTGCCGGTAAGAATTCCTCGGTTGTTTTTCACTTTCGGAATGACCAGCAAAAGCATATCTGACCGCAACAAATATTCGATCGATTTGGCATGACCGACATAACCGGTCAACTCGGTTTCAATTCCGATCCCATTGAACTTTTGAGCTACTGAAGGTGGAACTTTCCCTACAAAACGAACCAGAATTCCGGACTTTATTTCCGAAGGGAAATTATTCAGGGCAGACAAGAATCCGGTTACATCATAGGCTTCCGAGATTGTTCCGGTGTAGGTAATTACTCTTTTTGTTTCTGCCGGAATATTCTCCATTCTGAAATCTTCCTCGTCGAAACCATTGGGGATCACCCGTGTTTTTCCGGCAATTGGCAACCTGGATTTTTCAGCAAAAATGCGTTTTACATCTTCGCTCACGGTAACCAGCAAATCAGCTTTTTCGACTACCTCCCGTTCATAGTTCCGGTCGATCTTCAGGGCCAGCGCAGTATGTTTGAATTGATTGTAATAATAGATATCGGTCCACGGATCACGCAAATCTGCAATCCATTGGATATTGAATTTCTGTTTCAGTTTTAATCCGATCAACTGGGTAGAGTGAGGTGGACTCGTAGTTACCACTGTTTCGATATTGAATTCGCGAATCAGTTCTTCTGCCTTTTTCAGGGCATATTTATTCCAGCCTTTTCGTGGATCTGGTAAAAGGAAATTACCCCTCAGGAATTTCGAGATTTTCTGAAACGAAGTTTCTTTCGATTCGTTGGCAAAACCACCGTAAGGAACTTCCTTCTTTCCGGAGATTAGCTTATAAATATTGTATAATTCGAAGCTTTTAGTGGTATAAACCAAGCAATCGGAACTAATTTCAAATGAAAGACTTTCGTCACGCTGCGGATAACTGGCATAATTTGGATCGACTGTCAGAATAATTGGTTGCCAGCCAAATTCAGGTAAATATTTGGCAAACTTCAACCAGCGCTGAACACCAGCCCCTCCCGATGGCGGCCAGTAATATGTGATAATCAGAACCTTTTTCATCCAAAAAAGAAATAAAAAAACACTTGTCCGGTAAAGATAATTTATTTGAAAGAAGTGACGGATTGAAACCAAATAAAAAAGCCGCCTCAATTGCTTGAAGCGGCTCACCTTTTCTACTTTATCGTACTAATTCAGGATGCTGTTGTATTGTTCATTGATTAGGTCAGGAAGATAACTCGCAATGGTTTCCAACACTTTTTCGCTATCAATAGCTCCGGTGCTGATACAATTCTGGCCATTCATCTGAGCTTGGTTCAGGACTGCATCACTCAGCGACTCGCTCACTGTAGCTTCCGATCCGTTTACCATTCTCACACCAAAACCTTTTGCACCATTCACATATTTAACTTCGAAATACTTGGTTTGAACTAAATATTCCTGTCCTTTTTTTGTTTCTTTCAAATAAACATGAACAGGAGTATTTGATTCACCATAGGCAATTTCCCAACATTTCTGGAACTCGGAAGTAGGAGTAAAATTCTGATCGGGGGAGATCTTGTAATTCGCATTAAAAGTTTCTTCATTTCCGGCCCAAACATTGATAGAAATCATCGTAAAAACTACCAACATCATGTGAACAAACAAGTTTCTATTTTTCATTTTCTTACGTTTTAAATTGTTAGAACTTCAATTTTCGTTGAATTGAACACTGCAAATCTAGCAGCCTTTTTCTTCACAAAATCGCTCTAAAATCAGCTTTCACAGGCTGGGAAAAAGGCCCAAATAAAATTCAGAAGACAAAGACATGAATTGAATATAAAAATGAAATGAAACAGAAAGCAACTTTCTTTTTAATATAAAATCCAGCCGGTTTGCTTTCAAATTGAAAGTTGCATGTTTTGCAGCATTTTGAGATTTTATTTTACTGTTTCTCTGTATGTTAAGAAATTGTAAATATCACTACAACATGTTTTATTATATCATAATTCAATAATTAGCTGTATTTCTGAACATTCACTTATAATTTATAAGCAAAATAAAAGACCAAATTTACAAAATTGAGAAATCTGTGAATTTTCTGAAACTTTCTGCGCGTATCGAATCCTGGAAACAAAAATATAGATCCCGAAAATGTATATTCACCTTGATTTTGGGGATAACTTAATTAAAATGGAAAAGAAAGTTAATAACGATTTTTTAGCAAGTTTAATATTTGATACTTATTCTTGAATAAGTATACTGATTTCTGAAATGCAGAGTTATTGTTTAAGGAACAGAAAAATTAAGCAAATTTTAATTTATTAATCTGACAAGTTGAAAGGAAAATAACTTTATTGCGATCAATTTCATTTCACATAAACATATCAATTCTCTGATTTCAATTATGCTAATTATAATTAATTGTCGTTTATAGTCCTGATAATCCAATTATTTTGTATTTTCAAATCCTGATTCTGACGTGGTTGAGTGTAATAGAATAACATCAAATTACAATGGGAGGCATTAATTTTCATAAAATTTACTTAAGCTTATTAGTGATTATCGTAGTTCTGGCGACTGCATATTTTGGATTCATCGGATATGGATATTATTCACTGAACATTGAGGATCGCTATTTCAATTCCAATCATCTGATGCTAAAATCGAGTGGTTCAATTGGACATGGCCTTGGAATTATTGGCTCAATTCTGATTACAATCGGAGTTGCGACATACATGCTTCGAAAACGAATCCGGAAATTTTCGCGTTTCGGAATTCTGAAACATTGGCTCGAATTCCATATTTTCCTTTGTGTTTTAGGTCCAATTTTGGTACTTTATCACACTTCATTTAAATTTGGCGGAATCGTATCCATTAGTTTTTGGAGTATGGTTGCTGTGGTGTTTAGCGGATTGATCGGAAGATACATTTATCTGCAGATACCACGAACCATTGAAGGACGAGAAATGAGCCTGAACGAAATAAACCAGACAAAGGAAGTCCTGAATAAGCAGCTCACAGAAGTTTACCAACTGGATGAAAATTCACTTTCTGAAATACTGGAAACCGTAAAAAAACGACCCAACCGATCAGGAAACAGTATGGTTCAACGAAGCATCGATAAATTCAAATTCGAACGTAAGACGATCAATGATGTGAGGAAAATCCTGAAGCAGCAACGTATCTCAGGAAAAAATATCCGCGAAGTCATGAACCTTATCAAACATGAAATTAGCCTGAACCGGAAAATTGACCGTTTGATTACCATGCAAAATCTATTTAAATACTGGCATGTGGCCCACTTACCATTTGCTATTCTTATGCTGATTATTATGATTGTACATGTGATTGTCACCATTACTTTTGGGGCCCGGTGGATTTTTTAAAATCAGGATTATGGATGATTTAGCTGAAATTATTATTTATCTTCTAGTTGCCATTCTATTTCTTGGAATTGTATTCTTCTATGTTCGCAAACAAAAGAAAGAATCAAAAATTGTAGAGGAAAAAATCAAGATTGCCAAGGCCGACGGTCTTCATGAACCTGTTTCATTGCATCCCGTTGTCGATGTAAATTCCTGTATCCAAACCGGCGCCTGCATCTCAGCCTGCCCTGAACACGATATTTTGGGTATTTTAAATGGAAAAGCTACCGCAATAAATACCTCGCAATGCATCGGACATGGAGCCTGTTTTCATGCTTGCCCGACCCAGGCCATAACCTTGTGCATCGGGACTGAAAAACGAGGAGTGGATCTGCCGCATGTTGATCAGTCGTTTGAAACCAATGTTCCGGGAATTTACATTGCAGGAGAAATTGGAGGAATGGGTTTAATTAAAAATGCGGTTGAACAAGGAAAACAGGCCGTTGAAAATCTGGCAAAAAAAATTGATAAAAATATCATTGCCGATTATGACATTATTATTATAGGTGCAGGACCGGCAGGCATATCAGCTTCTTTGACTGCAAAGAAACTTAAACTTTCGGCTTTAACCCTGGAACAGGATTCGCTTGGAGGAACTGTCTTTACGTTTCCACGAAAAAAAATAGTGATGACTTCGCCTATGGACATTCCGTTGTATGGCAAAGTAAAGCTCTACGAAACGAGCAAACAGGAATTGCTGAATCTTTGGAATGAAGTTTTAGGCAGGAATGAAATTGAAATCAAAGAAAATTCAAAAGTAGAAAGTATTGTTTACCGGGACTTTCGGTTTGAAATTGAAACTACTTCGAAAGAAAAATTTACAGCCCGGAAAGTTATTTTATCGATTGGACGAAGAGGGACACCCCGAAAATTAAATATTCCGGGAGAAATGACCTCCAAGGTTGCCTATCGTTTACTGGAACCCGAATTGATCGAAAACAAAAAGATTGTTGTGGTAGGCGGTGGTGATTCAGCCATTGAAACCGCTTTACTTTTAATGGATCAGAATCAGGTAACGCTGTCCTACCGTGGCGAAACATTTGGAAGATTGAAACCTGGCAATAATGTCAAAATAAAAGAAGCAATTTCACTGAATCAAATTGATATCAGGTTTAATACCAATCTAAAAGCCATTGAGGAAGAAACTGTGACCATTTTTGATTCGAAAGCTGAAAGTGAATACAAACTGGAAAATGAACTGGTTTATATTTTCGCGGGCGGTGAACTTCCCACTCAGTTTTTGGAGAAAGCCGGAATCCGGATTACGAAAAAATTTGGAGAGGCAATTTTAAAACACGAATAATAAGTGCTTACTAAAAATCGTGTTCATCCCTGAACCTAAAAAATGAAAAGAAAGCTTTCTGTATTTTTTATATGCATTCTATTGATTTTTGCGATGATCGATAGCTTTGCCCAATTGTCTCCGGGCAAACTGACCACTGCACATGCCAAACTGGAAGGACTTTCGAATTGCACCTCCTGCCACGAATTGGGAAACAAGGTCACCAATTCGAAATGCCTGGAATGTCACAAGGAAATTAAAAAACTGGTTGGCCTGAAAAAGGGCTACCACAATTCTCCGGAAGTTCAGGGCAAAGAATGCCTGGTTTGCCACAACGAACACCATGGCCGGAATTTCCAGATTGTGCATTTCGACACGATCAAATTCAATCATCAGCTAACCGGTTACGAATTAAAGGGAAAACATGCAAAAATATCCTGCCAAGCCTGTCATCAGGATAAAAACATAAAAACTAAAATTTCTCAGAAATCTGCAAATACATATCTGGGATTAGACACCAAATGTCTGTCCTGCCACACCGATTACCATCAGAAAACCTTGTCCGAAGACTGTGCCTCCTGCCATGGCCCGGATTCATTCAAGCCAACGGTTAATTTCAAACATGAAAAAACAAAATTCCCTTTACGCGGGTCGCACGCCAAAGTTGATTGCCTGAAATGTCATGTGAAGGAACAAAAGGAAGGAAAGGATTTTCAGCGTTTTTCAGGAATTGAGTTTGCCAGTTGTACCGCCTGCCACAAAGACGTACACGAGAATAAATTCGGAAACGATTGCCGGAAATGCCATTCCGAAAGTTCGTTTCATCAGGTTCAGGGGATGAATACTTTCGACCACAGTAAAACTAATTTTCCCCTGAAAGGGAAACACGAAAATCTTGATTGCAAAAAATGCCACAAGCAAAGTTATACCGCGCCAATCAAATACAAACGCTGCACAGATTGTCACAGCGATTTCCACAAAGGGCAGTTCAGGAAAAACGAAATTTCGCCCGACTGTGACGAATGCCACACGGTAAACGGATTTCAGGGCTCAAGTTTTGGTTTTGAACGCCACAATAAAACCGGATTTAAACTGGAAGGGGCTCATGCCGCGACGCCTTGTCTGGCCTGTCATAAAAAAACAGAGGAGTGGAAATTTAAGGATGTGGATAAACACTGCGTTGCCTGCCATCAGAATATTCATCAAAACCACATCAAAGACAAATTTATTCCTGAAGGAAAATGCGAAACCTGCCACACTGTTTTTACCTGGAATCAGGTTATGTTCGACCATAAAATCACTGAATTTGAACTGAAAGGGAAACATGCCCTGAAAACCTGTCGCGATTGTCATTTCAAGAAGGCTGAGGATGGACAAGTCGTTCAGCAGTTTATGGAACTAAAAACCACTTGCGAAAGTTGTCATCCGGATGTTCACCAGAAACAGTTTAGTAAAAATGGTGCTACCGACTGTACGATCTGCCACGGAGGTTTCGAAATCTGGAAAGCTGATCGGTTTGATCATTCCACCACCCGCTTTAAACTGGATGGTGGACATAAGGATGTTGAATGCAAAAAATGTCATCTGGAAAATAAGTCTGGAACAATTCCGTTTACCCAATACAAAAACACAAAAATGCTATGTTCAAGCTGTCATTTACAATCACGCTGATCATACTGACCGTTGTTGGTTTTGCCCAATCGCCTCACGGTGATAGCTTTAAAACCAACTGTGCCGAATGCCACAGCTCGAAAGACTGGGTTGTGACCAAAGCCAGCATGACATTCGATCACAACACGACCCAATTCAAACTTACCGGACAACATCAGAATGTTGATTGTAAAAGCTGCCATCAAACGCTAAAATTTCAGGAAGCAAAAAACGAATGTATTTCCTGCCACACCGATATGCACCAAAATACACTGAGCACGGATTGTGCTCAATGCCACAATACCAAAGCCTGGATTATTGAAAACACCAATACCTTGCATCAGCGAACCCGTTTCCCCTTGCAGGGGAACCATGCTGTTGCCGATTGTGCTTCCTGTCATAAATCAGCCTCCAGTTTCAGGTTTGAACCTCTTGGAATTGAATGTATCGATTGTCACCGGGCAGATTACCAGGCGACAACCAGTCCAAATCATATCCAGGCCGGTTATTCAACAAATTGCAGCGAATGCCATGGAGTTAAGTCAACCGGCTGGAAAGCTTCGAGTTTCGAGCATAGCTTTTTCCCTCTGACTGAAGGTCACAGCATCACCTGTCTGGAATGCCATAAAGATGGCAGTTTCCAGAAAATCTCCAATGAATGTGTTTCGTGTCACCAGCAAAACTACAATTCAACAAGCAATCCCAACCATCAGCAATCACATTTTTCAACCACTTGCAGCGAATGTCACACCACAAGTCCCGGATGGAAGCCCGCTAATTTCAGGCAGCACGATGCAAGCTATTTCCCGATTTACTCCGGAAGTCATAAAGGTGAATGGGAAAGATGTACAGATTGTCATACCACAGCCAATACCTATTCCAATTTCAGTTGTGTTGGTTGTCACGAGCATCGTCAGTCTGAAATGGATGATGAACATCGCGGAACCAATGGTTATTCCTATCAAAGTGTTTCCTGTTATACCTGTCATCCGCAGGGAAATAAATCAGGAGCATTTAACCACAATGCCACGGCATTTCCACTAACCGGAGCTCATTCAAAAACCGATTGCACCAGTTGCCACGCCAATGGATTCGCCGGAACTTCCACCGAATGCTCTGCCTGTCATCAGGCTAACTTTAACAATGCTCAAACTCCGAATCATACCAAAGCCGGAATTCCGGTTGACTGTAAGAGTTGTCATACTTCAGCCGCCTGGCAACCTTCTTCGTTTAATCACACCACCACCGGATTTGCTTTAACCGGCGGACATGCTGCTGTTGTACAGTGTTCCGATTGCCATCTGGGAACAATAAATACGGCAAAACAAGAATGTATATCCTGTCATCAGGTTCAGTATAATAATGCAAAAGGGCATGTGGCTTCGAAATTCCCAACTGATTGTAAGCTTTGCCACAATTCGAACAATTGGGTAGAAACAACATTTAATCATGCGAATACCAATTTTCCTCTTACTGGGGCGCATATCACAACTGAATGTGCCAGCTGCCACACTGCGGGTTATGTAGGAACTTCAGGAGAATGTTCAGCGTGTCATCAGGCTAACTTTAACAATGCCCAAACGCCAAATCATACCAAAGCCGGAATTCCGGTGGATTGTAAAACTTGTCACACAGCAGCTGCCTGGCAACCTTCTTCGTTTAATCATACCACTACCGGATTTGCTTTAACCGGTGGACATGCAACTGTTGTGCAATGTTCCGATTGTCATTTGGGATCGACATCGAATACCAGTTCAGAATGTGTTTCCTGTCACCAGGTTCAGTATAATAATGCCAAAGGGCATGTCGCTTCGAAATTTCCAACCGATTGTAAATTGTGCCACACTTCAGCAAACTGGCTACAAACGAGTTTCGATCATTCGAAAACCAGTTTTCCACTAACCGGCTCGCATACGACGGTGGAATGTGCGAGCTGCCACGCCGCAGGTTATGTGGGAACTTCAGGCGAATGTTCTGCCTGTCATCAGGCTAACTTTAACAATGCACAAAATCCGAATCACACCAAAGCCGGAATTCCGGTTGACTGTAAATCCTGTCATACCTCAACTGCATGGCAACCTTCATCGTTTAATCACACGACCACCGGATTTGCTTTAAACGGCGGACATGCAGCTATTGTGCAGTGTTCCGATTGCCATTTGGGTTCAACCACAACAACCAGCTCCGAATGCGTTTCCTGTCACCAGGTTCAGTACAACAATGCAAAAGGGCATGTGGCATCGAAATTCCCAACCGATTGTAAATTGTGCCACAATTCGACCAACTGGCTTCAGACAACTTTTGATCATTCGAAAACCAGTTTCCCTTTGACCGGAGCACACTCTTCGGTTGATTGCGGCAGCTGCCATCAAACCGGCTACGCTGGTACTCCGACCGATTGCTATTCCTGTCACACCACCGATTATAATAACACGACCAATCCAGCCCATAAAGCTGCCCAATTCCCGACGGATTGTGCCAGTTGTCATACGGTTACAGCATGGGCACCCTCAACATTTAACCACGATACTCAATATTTTCCAATTTACAGTGGAAAGCATCAGGGAAAATGGAATCTTTGTTCGGAGTGCCATACTTCAACTACAAATTATACTGTTTTCAGTTGTATTATCTGCCACGAACACAGCGATAAATCATTGGTCGACGGAGAACACCGTGAGGTACAAAACTATACTTATACTGGTACATCGTGTTATTCATGTCATCCACAAGGGAGAGAATAAATGAGAAAATACTTGTTACTGATATCAATATTTCTTTCCATTGTAAAACTTTATGGACAAGAAAACAGGTCCTATGTTGAAGGAAAAATCTCCTATATCACCCTTCAGAATATATATGTGAAGTTTGAAATCGCCGGAATGGTTAAACCGGGAGACACCATTTTTATTCGCAGGGAACAGGAATTAATCCCATTATTCATTGCCGAATCGGTTTCTTCAACTTCTTGTGTTGGAAAAGTCAATGAACAAACTAACCTGAAAATTTCGGATTTGGTTTATCTCCGGAGAAAGAATGAAGTAAAAAAAGAAACCAAAGAAAAAGTACCCACCCAGATCGTCAGCAAAGAACCTGAAAATACGGCAAAAATCGTTGAAAACAAGACTCAGAAATCATCCGGAGAAATAAGCCAAAAACAAAAAATCAGAGGTCGGATTGCAGCTTCCTCTTATTCAAGTTTTTCAAATTCTTCGGAATTAAATCAACGGATGCGATATACTTTCTCCTTATCAGCTGATCATATCTCAGACAGCAGATTTTCAACTGATACATATATCATGTTCACCCATAAACTGAACCACTGGAACGATGTTCAGCAAAACATATTCAACGCATTAAAAATTTACAGCTTGTCGGTAAACTATGATGTGACAAAAAATGCGCACATTTTGTTGGGACGAAAAATCAACAACCGAATCGCCAGCATCGGTGCAATTGATGGACTTCAGGCAGAGATTGCAACCGGAAAATTTACTTTTGGTGCTGTTGCTGGCAGTAACCCGGATTATACTGATTATAGTTTTAATCCAAAGCTCTTTGAATATGGTGCCTATTTTTCACATGATTTAAAAACCAAAACTGGTAATTTAAGTAACTCAGTTGCATTCTTTCAGCAAACCAACAGCGGTAATATCGACCGGCGTTTTGTCTATTTTCAGCACGATAATTCACTGATAAAAAACGTAAATCTTTTTGCATCCTGCGAATTGGATCTGTATTCGCTGCAAAATGGGTTGCCAACAAATTCGGTTAGTTTAACAAGTCTATATCTTTCAATCCGTTATCGTTTTTCCAGAAAGCTAAATGCCTTTATCTCCTACGATGCCCGGAAAAATGTGATTTACTACGAAACATTTAAAAATTATCTCGATCAAATGCTGGAAGATGCCACCCGTCAGGGATATCAGTTCCGAATAAATTATAATCCAGCCAAATTTATTAATACAGGCCTTACCGGTGGATACCGTTTCAGGAAAAATGATCTGAATCCGATGTATAATGCCAACGGGTTCTTAACATTTAACCAGGTTCCCTGGATCAATGCTTCGGTAAGCCTCTCGACAAACTGGATGAAATCAAGTTATGTGGATGGGATGATTTATGGTATCCGAATGTACCGCGATCTGATTCCTTCCAAATTAAGTACAGGTGTATTTTACCGTCTGGTTGACTACAATTATTTGAATACCAGCACAAAATCATTGCAGCACATGGCTGAATTGGAACTCTCCTGGCAGTTCTCTAAAAAATTATCACTTTCGGCAAATTACGATGGCACCTTCGAAAAATCAATTCAGTACAACAGTGTTTACATAAACTTAATAAAACGTTTCTAAGGTTGCACAAAATCATGATTTAAAACACCAACAATTTTTGAAAACATTGCCAATATTTTGAAAACAAAAAATCCGGTGCTCAAAAAGCACCGGATTTTTTATTCCTTCAGGAATTAGAACCTATAGTTTTGCAAACAGTTTTTTCAGGCTTACTTCTCCTGCAATAATGTTTTTTAATTCGCTGATGGCAACACGGTCCTGAAGCATGGTATCGCGGTAACGAATAGTCACGGTATTATCTTCCAGCGACTGATGGTCAACGGTGACACAGAAAGGAGTACCAACAGCATCCTGACGACGGTAGCGTTTTCCAATCGAATCTTTTTCGTCGTACTGGCAATTGAAATCAAATTTCAGGTCATCAATAATTTCGCGTGCTTTCTCCGGAAGATTATCCTTTTTCATCAGTGGCATCACAGCCAGTTTGGTTGGAGCAAGCGGAGCAGGAAGACGAAGCACAACACGAATGTCTTTTTTACCTTCACTTTCAATCTCCTCTTCGGCATACGAAGCAGCCATAATCTGCAGGAACATGCGGTCGACTCCAATCGAGGTTTCAACCACAAATGGTACATATGATTCGTTTAATTCAGGATCGAAATACTGAATTTTCTTTCCGGAGTATTGCTGATGCTGAGACAAATCAAAATCGGTGCGCGAGTGAATTCCTTCCACTTCCTTAAATCCAAACGGGAAACGGTATTCCACATCAACAGCTGCATTGGCATAGTGAGCCAGTTTATCGTGCTCGTGGAAACGGTAGTTTTCGCTTCCAAAACCAAGTGCCTGATGCCAGTTCATACGGGTTTGCTTCCATTTTTCGAACCATTCGAGTTCGCTTCCGGGGCGAACAAAAAACTGAAGTTCCATTTGTTCGAATTCGCGCATGCGGAAAATAAACTGACGGGCAACGATTTCGTTCCGGAAGGCTTTCCCGATTTGGGCAATCCCGAATGGAATTTTCATACGTCCGGTTTTTTGCACATTCAGGTAATTCACGAAAATTCCCTGTGCAGTTTCAGGACGAAGGAAAATCTTCTGGGCACCATCGGCAGTCGACCCCATGTCGGTTGAAAACATCAGGTTAAACTGGCGAACATCGGTCCAGTTGCGTGTTCCGGAGATCGGGCAAACAATTTCCTCGTCGATGATGGTTTGTTTCAATTCATCCAGATTGCTGTCGTTGAGCGCTTTCACAAAACGGTTTTGCAAAGCATCACGTTTCGTTTGGTTTTCAACCACCCGCTGATTGGTCTCGCGGAACTGTTTTTCATCAAACGAGTCGCCAAAACGTTTCTGAGCTTTGGCAACTTCCTTTTCGATTTTATCGTCGTATTTGGCCAGTTGTTCTTCGATGAGCACATCGGCACGGTATCTTTTTTTCGAATCTTTGTTGTCGATGAGCGGATCGTTGAAAGCATCGACGTGTCCCGAAGCTTTCCAGATCGTTGGGTGCATAAAAATAGCCGAATCAATTCCGACCACATTTTCGTGCAACAGCACCATGGAATCCCACCAGTATTTCTTAATGTTATTTTTTAATTCAACTCCGTTTTGGCCGTAATCATACACAGCTCCCAATCCATCGTAAATTTCACTCGACTGAAATACAAAACCATACTCTTTACAATGAGCAACGAGCTTTTTAAATACATCTTCCTGAGCCATAACTATTTTGATTGATTAATTGTTATTGATGATTTTTGTTTCAAGTTCCAGGCTGGAACCTGAAAATTGGAATTTTCTTAATCTATTTCTTCAAAATCAACATATTCGCCATCATTGCTGCTGGTTTTTCGTTGCTGATTTTGTTTGGTTTCGATGGTAACTTCACCTTCGCGTTTCTGTTCCCGCTGATAATTTCCCTGCCGGGCCTGCATATTATTTACTGCTTTTTTTACCAAAACCGGAAATAACAAACGCCCCACAAATTTGAACACGTAGTATAACACTACGATTATACCTACAGTTCTCAAAAAATTTGTCAGGTAAAGTATGACAAATAATAAATTCATAATTACTAAAAATTAGAGCCGCAAAATTAGTAATTAATTGGGAAACAACCATGCTTTAAGCTTCAAGCTCCATGGCAAATCATTTTTCTTAACCCAAAAGAAAAAAGGGAGTCGCCTCCCTTTCTATATTATTGAATTTCTGGTTGATCAACCATTTTGGGTTTGTGTTTTCGTCCAAACAAAAAATTCATGCCAAACCGGGCATTCACAAACTGTGCTTTTGCCGGATCGTTCAACGACAGCAGGTTGTCGCTAACCAGGTACAATTGCATAAAACCAAGCCTGAAAGCCGCACCCAGTCCAATGTTGTTATTCGAATTTCCGATTATTGAATAACTTCCTGTAAGGCTAAAAAAGTTTCCGAGAAAAGCATTTCCTGAAAGAGTGACCGAATTCGTGCTGGTGTTTCCAAATTTGTATAAACGGTCGAGAATTCCAACATTGAACTTATCATTGATTTCGTATGTTCCGCCAATAAATATTTTTGTGGGTATTTTAACATCAAATGCGTTTGAACTGAAGTCACTTTTCTTTGGTTTAAATGTACTCTCCATTTTGTCAAGTTCTCCTTCAGCAATATCTGAAGGATTGACATAGTTTTCCCCGCTCTTGTCAATTGAATTTGAAAAATCTATCCCGGACCAGTTATAGCTCGAACTCTTGGTAAAATTATCGACATTGTTTTTAAACGAAATTTTCCCAATATCGATGATACTGGCCGATAAATTCAATTTCGGAGTCACTTTGTAAACAGCGCCCAAATCAAAAGCAAGTCCAAAATTATCAGTTTGCATAATGACATCGGTTGGTTCAATGTTATCACTGTTCATTCCTGAAAAATAACCATCCTGATCGTATTCCACTGTTAGCGGTGAAGCAAGGTTGATTTTCATATCCGTTTTCAGGCTTAAACTTGAGCCATCGGCAGCAGTCTCAACTTTCACATTCATTCGTTCTGTCTGTGCGGCAAAATTTCCATACAAAGCTTTAACTTTTGCTCCGATGGTTAATTTATTCCGGATTACTTCATTTGAATAGCCAAGTGCAATTTCGCTGTAGCCGAACGAATTTACAGTCAGGTCGCCCAAGTTGTAGTTCTGCCCCAGATACGGGTCGTTTCCGTCTTTGATAAAGGCAACCAGGCTTTTTTCGAACGAAAACTGTGCGATTTCCTTAAATGTTACACCTAAACTATAAAACGATTTTTTACTTCGTATTCCGAGATAAAAAAGAGGCAAGTTCATGTGTTGCTGAACCGGATTGGTATTGCCTAACTTATTATAAAACCGGTCGATATCAACAACCAGTGAATCGGCAAGCATTCCGGTTCCTTTATGAATAACATCGTTAACGGCAAAAGGACTGTTAAAGTCAAAATATGCTCCGGATAAACCAGGCAAACCAATGACAACTTTACTTGAATCGTTATGAAGTGCAGGATTTTGAAGGTCAGACTGTGGCATCCCTTTCATAAACTGAAGGGTGGTACTTTCCTGAGCAGATATTAAAGTAATATCTGAAATTACAAGTATACAGACTGCGAATATGATATTGATTGTCTTTTTCATACTGATTGTAATTAGAATTTAACTTTTGACCGGAGTACAATATTGAGTTCGATTTTACTGTCGGTATACAGTTTCGCCACGGCCTTTCCGTCTGATGGCGAACTAAACGTTCCGGTAATAACAATCGCATTGCATTTTCTCAGATTATCCATTTCGCTGGCACTGAGACTAAATATTTTTGAAGATTGTACCGGTGTTATTGATCCTGACTGATCAACTTCAGCTGATGACAAAATTTTGGTTCTTTGTGTTTCTCCGTATTGATAATTGGTTAATGTATCGACAAAGAATAATTGCAGATCAATATCCAGCGGAATTTCATTTCTTGCATTAAGAATCACGTCTGCTTCCTCAATGTTATCGTAATCGCCATTTGAAAAAGCTTCAGTCTCGCTAAAAGTCAGTTCACTTACCTTCAATTCCAACGGAAGTTCCATCAGGAGATCGATACCGATTTTGGTATTAGAACCTAGAAAATTTAGATTTTGAGGGGTTACATCAAGAGTATTAAAATCTACCTGGCCCTGGTATGTGATTTTTCCGGAAGGCGGTAAAGCAATAAAATCCACAATGTTTGAATTGTCCTTATCAAAAATAAATTTTCCTGTTGCGACATCATTTATCTTCTCAGGAATTGGAAAATCGAAATCTGCCGGAGTTCTTTTAAGCACAACCTGTTCGTTTAATGTATTTGTGGCCGATAATTCAAGGTTCATTTTTGCAGGAACTCCGATTGGATTATGAATTGTCAATTCGATCTTCGGATTACTAAGTTTGAGACCTCCTTCTATATGCTTGAAAAGAGCAACATTCAGGTCAAACTTATTATTAATTTGAACTGAGTGTTTTCCGAAATCACCGGTTATGGATTGAAAATCAAGATTTGTCATTTTAAACGTCAACTTAAAATAATCCATCAGATTGATCAGAACCGGACTGGAAGATCCAACCGTTTCAAAACTGGTCAATCGTAATTCTACCTGATTTGAAAGCTGAAAACCTGCAATTGGAAAGAACGGATCATTTACAGTGCTTCCGGCAGGTACGTTTTGAAAAGTAAATTCTCTGATTGTTTTATTATATAATTTGTCATATAAACTTCCTGAAACAGAAATGGGGACAGTCATTTTATTTTCGAGCACAATGTCCAGATTTCCCTGACTCAGGGTGATTGTATTAAAAGATGTAATTTTTTCATCACTGCTAAAATCCACAGCAGGACCGGAATACAAAAAGGCAGGAAAAGCTTGATTTGTACCATCAGCCGATCTTAAATTATCCATCGAAGGAGACATGATGTCGACTAATTTGTTTAAAGTAATCTTGCACGGAACATTGACAAAATTATTTGTCTTGTTGGGAAAATCGAGCAGATCCCGGACATTGTATTCATAGAAGTTTTGCTTGTTATAAACAATTTTCACCAATCCGGAAGCATCATTCTGAATCATACTATCCGTGGTTGAAGTCTTTAGCAAATCCCCGAATGTAACATTGGCTTTTACAAGTGGCATTACTACCGTCGGATTGACGGAAATTTCTTTTGATAATTTGCTGAAGTCCAGATTATCAAGATTACAACTATTCAGGATTAACAGCAAAAATACAATTCGAATAATTAAAGAATATTTTTTCATTTCGACTTTTCTATTAGTTTTTAACTTAATCAAAATCTGATACTAATGTACTTCATTTAAAAATATCTGATTACACAAGTAGAAAATATTTGATACAATTAGAAAAATTCATGATTTCTGACTGTAATTGCTGAAAACAAAAAATCCCGGTTATATTCACAACCAGGATTTCAGATATCTTAAAAAATAATTATCCGTTTAATGCCTCAGCTCCATTGGTAACTTCCAGAATGGCGTTGGTAATGGCAGCCTGACGGGCTTTATTAAAGGTGAGTGTCAATTCATTGATCAGATCGGTTGCATTATCGGTTGCTTTGTGCATGGCTGTCATACGTGCACCATGTTCTGCAGCATGCGAGTTGAGCAAGGCTTTAAAAAACTGAATGGCCAGAGATCTTGGAATCAACTCTTCCACGATGTTTTCCATCGAAGGTTCGAAAAGGTAATTTACACTGTTACCCGATTTTTTTTCGGATACAGCTGGCAACACAGGCAGAAACTGTTCGCTCACCTGTTCCTGAACAGCGGCATTTATAAATTTGTTGTAAACTAATTCAACCCGATCATATTTTCCGGTAACAAATTCATTCATGACCGTTTCAGCAACCGCCAAAACGTTTTCATAAGTCAGTTCATCGAACAAACTGTTGAGTTCGGCAACCGGTTGAATGGAATAGGACCGTAAAACTTTTCCGGCTTGTTTACCGATAACGATGAAATCAAGATTTCCGGACTTTAATTGTTTGCTGTATTTAGTTTTTGCAAGTGCCATTGCAGTTTTCGAAACATAGGAATTAAATCCACCGCAAAGGCCACGGTTCGAGCTAACAAGAACGATTAAAACTTTATCCGGATTACGTTGAACGGTAAATGTTGAATCCTCGTTATTTTCGAGTACGGTGCTCAAAAATGAAAGTAATTCCGAGAGTTTATCAGCATACGGACGAATTTGCATAATAGCATCCTGTGCTTTTTTGAGCTTCGCTGCCGACACCATTTTCATAGCACTGGTAACTTGCCGTGTTGTTTTAACGGATGTTATTCTGGTTCGTATTTCTTTTAAATTGGCCATTTTAAATCTTTGATTGAGTTTTCAGTCAGTGATATTCTATTCCGAATACCGTTCAGCAACTTCAGCTGCTGCTTTTTCAATTGCCTGAGTCTCTTTGTCTGTTAATACACCAGCCTTCAGCGAATCAAGAACTGCACGGTATTGCATTTCCATCAATTCCAGAAAATCGCGTTCAAATAATTTAACTTTTTCAACCGGCACATCGCGCAGCAATTCTTTCACACCACAGTAGATAATTGCTACCTGATGTTCAATTTTCATTGGTGCGTATTGCTGTTGTTTCAGAATTTCAACATTCTTTCGTCCTTTATCCAGCACACGCATGGTGGCAGCATCCAAATCGGAACCAAATTTCGAGAAAGCTTCCAGTTCGCGGAACTGTGCCTGATCGAGTTTCAGGGTTCCTGCAATCTTCTTCATCGATTTAATCTGAGCATTTCCTCCTACACGCGAAACCGAAATACCTACGTTAATTGCAGGGCGGACTCCGGAGTTGAACAGGTTTGATTCAAGGAAAATCTGACCATCGGTAATTGAAATTACATTAGTCGGAATATATGCCGAAACGTCGCCAGCCTGGGTTTCAATAATTGGAAGGGCCGTTAACGAACCTCCACCTTTCACTTTATCTTTCAAACATTCGGGTAAGTCATTCATTTGAGCTGCCATTTCATCAGATTTGATGATTTTTGCAGCACGTTCCAACAAACGTGAATGCAGATAGAACACATCACCCGGATATGCTTCACGGCCCGGTGGACGACGCAGCAGCAGGGAAACTTCGCGGTAGGAAACGGCTTGTTTCGAAAGATCATCAAAAATAATCAGTGCATCACGACCGGTATCCCGGAAGAATTCGCCAATGGCGGCTCCTGCGTAAGGTGCATAGAACTGAAGTGCGGCCGGATCGGAAGCTGTTGCCGAAACGATTACCGTATATTCCATTGCACCATGCTTCTGGAGGGTATTTGCCAGGTTCGCAATCGTAGATCCCTTTTGACCTATGGCAACATAAATACAATAAACTGGTTGTCCCTTTTCAAAGTTTTCGCG
>JBASYJ010000252.1:0-7203 GCA_049277435.1 Prolixibacteraceae bacterium | reverse complement strand
TCAGAAAAAGTGAAGGCGCCTGTCGGTTTTTGATTCACTCACATCAGGTTTTATCTCCAGCCATTCAGTAATAACCACCTTCAAAATCCGCAATGATGAAGCGTGTTTCAGCGCTTAGCCTATTGTTTGGCCTTGACCTGCACGCTACTTTTACGTCAAAGGGTTAAAATAAATTTTAGCAACTTAAACCATAGTTACAATGCCATGAAAAATTCAAAATAAGGATCTTTCAATTCTTTGATAAGATTAATATGAAAAATATGATGCTGTTTCCCTTTTTGAAAATATCTTCTGGTGCAATACATTCCCAAACTGGTGTACAGGATATAAGGTGAAACAGCATCATATTTAGTTCTTTGAGTTTTTGCTTCTAAACAGTATTGTTTCTATTCTTTTTCAGTTCAAACACAGAGTAAATATGAAAGATAATTTAAATATATTATTGGTGGAGGATAATCTTTTAAATCAACGTATTGTAACGTTTAGTTTAAAGAAGTATAATCACGTCGTGACTATAGCCAATAATGGTGTTGAAGCAATTGAAAAATTTCGTGAGCATAAATTCGACGTGATTTTAATGGATATCATGATGCCTGTTATGGATGGGCTCGATGCAACTGTCAGAATAAGAGAAATAGAAAGTTCAGATAATATTGATAAAAGGACTCCGATTATAGCCCTCACCGCGAATACAATGGATAACGATCGTGATAAATGTTTATCTTATGGTATGGATGATTTTATGGCCAAACCATTTAATATAGAAAAACTTAAATCCATATTTTATGAACTCAAAATCCCAACTTGATTTAATCCCTCCTGAATTTCAAAACTTCAAGATGGTAGAATATAATGACCTTATAATTACAGTTGACAGATGCCAGTTAAAAAAAGGTAAAGATGAACCTGCTAAGTTTCATACAACAATTTCCAGGAGAAACCGATTGTCTTGAGTATTTCAGGTTAGCCAGGGAAAAGGTTGGGATTACCTGTACCCGATGCGGCAACAAACAGCATCAGTGGTTACCTGGGAAAAGTTATTTTGAATGTATTTGCTGCAGAAACCATACCTCGATCAACAGTGGTACCATCTTGGAAAACACCGTATTGCCCATCAAATATTGGTTTATCACCATCCAGTTATTGACTTCAACCGAGGTGTCTATATCTTCATCAGAAATTCAAAACCTGTTAGGGGTAAAGCAACCCGAACCGGTTTATGACATGTGCAACAAATTAAAATTGTTGATCGAAAATGGAGAAACTAATTTCGATAACCTCCTAATGGCCTGCGCAACGAATCATCCGGAAATAGGCACACAAGCAAGTTAATTTTAATAAACAGGACGGATCAGTATTCCTGAAATTGTTTATCGGCTTATTTGAATTGGCCTGTCAGGAATTGTGAAGGCGCCTATCGGTTTTTAATCCACTCACATCAGGTTTTATCTTCGGCCATTCAGAATTAACCACCTTCAAAATCCGCAAAAATGAAGCGTGTTTCAGCGCTTAGCCTATTGTTTGGCTTTGACCTGCACGCTACTTTTACATCAATGTATTTAAAACAAATTTTTATTTAATCACACTTAAAATTTACAAAATGAAAAAAACATTAATGATTTTCGCAGCTATCGTTATGATGGCAGGTTTTTCAACCACAGTTATGGCTCAGGCAACAGCTTCTGCAAATGCAACAGCCACAGCCACCATTGTTACACCGATCGCTATCGCAAAAACAGTGGATATGAATTTCGGTAACGTTGCCGTAGGCGCCAATGCTGGCACGGTTATACTCGCTCCTGCCGGCACACGCACAACAAGTGGTGGCGTAACGCTTCCCGCAACAGCCGGAACAGTTACTGCTGCTTCTTTTACTGTAACCGGACAAGGGACTTATACCTATGCGATTACGCTGCCATCATCAGCAGTTACCCTTACCAAGGCTACTACCCTTGAAACTATGACAGCTACTGCATTTACAAGCACCCCTTCTGCAACAGGTGCGCTTACTGCAGGTACTCAGACCCTCCTTGTAGGAGCTACCCTGAATGTGGGTGCAGCCCAGGTTGCCGGAACTTATCTTTCGGCTACTTTCCCTGTATCGGTAGTCTATAACTAAAATTCCTTCCTAATAAAAACGCTGCATACTGCAGCGTTTTTATTAGGAGTTAAGGGTATATAATAAAACAAGATATAAATTTTATTGGAGTTATTACATAACAAATAATATACAGGTTATCCTATTGCAACCCTAAATAAAAAATTTATGTTTAAACTAAAATTCCTGCGGGAGCCGCCTGCATTTTTGCGGGTCATTTATTTTATTTCAGGATTCATCCTATTCTCCGTCTTTTCTTCCGCAACAGCGATAGCTCAGGGAGACTTGATGATCTTCCCGAAAAGGGTGGTTTTTGATGGTCCCAAAAGATCTTATGACCTTAACCTGGCCAATACCGGGAAGGATACTGCCATGTATAATATTTCTATTATAAATTACAGGATGAAGGAAGACGGTTCGTTTGAAGAAATCACCGAACCTGGTGCAGGGGAAAATTTTGCCGCTGATTATTTACGTTTGTTCCCGAGGAGCGTTGCCCTTGCCCCCAACGAAGCGCAGGTGGTTAAAATACAGCTCGGCAGGACCAATCAGCTGGCTACGGGAGAATATCGTTCGTATGTATATTTCAGGTCGGTACCTACCGAAAAGCCACTTGGAGAAAAAGAATCCACACCCAATAAAGATTCAACTATATCTGTGCAGTTGATCCCCGTTTTTGGCATTAGCATACCTGTGATCATCCGCGTGGGTGAATCTACGGCAAAAGTAACCCTTTCGGATTGTTCGCTTGAAATAGAAAATAATATTCCCAGGCTCAAAATGACATTAAACCGTTCAGGGAATATGTCGGTTTATGGCGATATTGCCGTTAACTATATCACGGCACGGGGTAAAATAACACGGGTAGGCCTTGTAAGGGGGCTTGCGGTCTATACCCCCAATGCAATCCGCCGGATACAGCTTCTTTTGGACAAACCAGGAGGGGATATTGATTATCGCAGCGGAAAGCTGCATATAATATATACAACACCAGCCGATTCAAAATCAACCAAACTTGCCGAGGCTGAGTTAGTGTTGCGTTAAAGTAGTAAACAGTAAAAACGAAGTAAAATGATACTTGCCCGGTCTATATCGTTAAAAAGAAAGCAGGTTACCCTGCTTATATACGGAATCGTATTTTTCCTTTTAAGCAATTTGCCGGCAAATGCACAAATTACTGTTACTACGGCGCAAAACCTGAGTTTCGGCGCATTTTTTCAGGGGGATATTGGCGGAACAGTGACCATATCCTACGACGGTTCGCGTTCGGCTACAGGCGGTGTTATATTAGCCAATATAGGGGGATTTACCTTTTTACCGGCTATTTTTGAAGTGGAGGCCCCGGTTGGTACGGTCATTGCCATACAAAACGGCCCCGATGTCACACTTACCGGGAACAACGGGGGGTCTATGACCCTTAGTGTCGGCAGTTCCAGTACCGGTTCCCCATTTACAACAACAGTAGCGCCGCCGGGACGAACGCAGGTGCGCATTGGCGCAACGCTTACAGTAGGCAGCCCGGCCGCTAACCCTTCCGGGACTTACAATGGTTCATTGTCAGTAACTTTTATTCAGCAATAAGCAGGATGGAATATTTAAACATGAAAGGGCCCCAATGGCAGACAAAAATGGATACACCAACCCCGGGCACTCCTGGCGCATGCACCTTATTGGCCCCCGTAAGATTATATCTTCTATTTTGCTGTTCATGTTATTGTTCCCTGCCATCAGCTTCACCAGTGAAAAACCTGAAATAGAATACGAGGGACTATCTATTACCCTGAACGTGGCTGGCATTGGCGGCCAGGAAGTGTCAGCGGTTTTCCGGGGAAAGGATGCGTTCCTGTCTGTTATTGATGTTTTTAATTTTTTAAAGATCAGGAATGTCCCCTCCCTCACGTTAGATACAGTATCTGGCTTTTTTCTGGATCCCAAAGCCATCTTCATTATAGATAAACCGAATAACCGTATTACTTATCAGGAAAAGGTTTTTGCCCTGGGACCCAATGACCTGATCAGTACAGAAACAGGCCTGTACCTTAAAACGGATTATTTTGGTAAAATATTCGGGTTGGAATGTACATTTAACTTTCGCAGCCTTTCGGTTACCCTTAACACCGATCTCGACCTGCCTTTGATCAGGGAAATGAAACGGGAACTAATGAGGCGTAATGTTGCTTCCCTCCAGAGGGAGATAATCGCCGATACCACAATCCACCGGAGTTTCCCCCTTTTTAAAATGGGAATGGCAGATTGGTCAGTAATTGCACAGCAACGGGACAAAGGAATAAGCGATACCAGGCTTAACTTGCGAATCGGATCAATGATTGCCGGAGGGGAAACAAACCTTTCGCTCAATTACAATAGCTATGAACCTTTCCAACTGAGAAAACAATATTACCTGTGGCGCTATGCAAATAATGATCACCGAGCCCTGCGCCAGGTAATGGTTGGGAATATAGCGCCACAGGCTACCTCATCTATTTATATGCCGGTTGTTGGCGTGCAATTAACCAATGCCCCTACGACTTACAGGCGGTCGTTTGGCAGCTATACGCTAAGCGATTTTACTGAGCCCGGATGGATGATAGAACTCTACGTAAACAATGTGTTGGTAAATTATGTAAAGGCTGATGCCTCTGGCTTTTTTACCTTCGAAATACCTTTGATTTATGGTAAATCAGATATAAAACTTCGTTTTTTCGGGCCATGGGGGGAAGAACAGGCCAGGGAGAAAAGCTTCAACATACCACTCAACTTTCTTCCCAAAAATGAATTGGAATATACTGTCAGTGCCGGCATGGTCGAAGACGGCCTCAACAGCCGGTTTTCGCGTGCAAGCTTCAATTATGGACTGGACCGGCGTTTGACCGTGGGCGGGGGGATTGAATACCTTTCATCTGTTGCACAGGGCAATTATATGCCTTTTATGAATGTTTCACTGACCTTGTTCTCTAACCTGCTGTTCTCCGGTGAATACACCCATGGTGTGAGGTACAAGGGTATATTAAGTTGTCGCTTGCCTTCCAACCTACAGCTTGAGCTTAACTATGTCAAATATAAAAAAGGCCAAACTGCGATCCGGTATAATTACCTGGAAGAGCGAAAAGCTATACTGACCATGCCATTCCGCTTGAAAAATTTCACTGCTTTTTCCATGTTTTCCATTAACCAGATTGTTATGCCTGCAACCCGGATCACAAATGTCCAGTTGTTGCTTTCCGGCATGGTTTTAGGCGTAAGTACCAACCTCACAACCTATGGGTTGTTTGCCGGTCAGGCGCACCCGTACATTTACAGCATTCTTTCGCAAACGTTCAGGTTTCCGGCAAAATTCGTTTTCAAGTACCAGGTACAATATGATTACAACAGTAGTAAGGTTACGTCGGTGAGGGGTGAGTTGGAAAAGCGGATATTTGACAGGGGTTTTATGAGTTTATCCTATGAGAAGTATTTGGATGCCAGTACCTCATATATAGGTGTGGGGCTGCGCTACAATTTTTCTTTTGCCCAAACTGCTTTTTCTGCCAGAAGAGGAAGTAACAGCCCGGTCTCCATGGTACAGTCGGCCAGGGGTAGTTTGATCTATGACGGTAAAACAAATTACCTGGGGTTTAATGACCGTACCAGCGTGGGAAAGGGCAGGCTGATAATACTTCCTTTCCTGGACTTAAACGGCAATGGCCGAAGGGAAAAAGAAGAACCCAAAGTTTCCGGGCTCAAAATCCGTATCGAAGGAGGGCGTATTAATTATAATTCCCGTGATACGACAATCCATGTATCCGATCTTGAGCCTTATATGGATTATTACATTGAGATCGACCGTTCCAGCTTTGATAACATTGCCTGGCAAATCAAAAATCATACTTTAAAAGTGGGAGTTGATCCGAACCATTCCAGATTGATAGAGATCCCCGTTGCTGTAATGGGTGAAGCTTCGGGAATGGTTTACCTTAACGATGATAAAGGAAAGCATGGATTAGGGCGCATCACCGTGAATTTCTACCGTAATGATTCCATTTTCGCAGGTCATACGCTCACAGAAAGTGATGGTTATTTTAGCTATTTGGGTCTGGCACCCGGTTCCTATACTGCCCGGCCTGATACCGCCCAATTACGAAAAATAAAAATGGTTGCATTTCCCGGGTCCTTGCCTGTAAATATTTTGGGTATAATTGACGGGGACATCGTTGACGGGCTGGAATTTGTTTTCAAAACCATTAAAGAAGATACTTCAAACGTCACTTCAATTATCATACCTGCACTGCCAGAGGAGAAGAAAGCTTTCATGCCTGAAAATGGCCGGCACGTAATTCAGGTGGCAGCATCATATCAGGAACCGATAAACACAGAAGCCTTATTGCTAATGTATCATTTAGATTCCCCTTTGATTGAATTTCACGAGAATGGATGGTACAAATATGGTGTAGGGGACTTTTCTTCATTCGATGAGGCCGCAACCCGACTTAATGAATTCAGGAAGAAATACCATGTTGAAGATGCTTTCCCGAAAACCATAAATGCAAAAATACTACAGGAGATTCCCCCCATGCAGGATTTCCCGGGGAAAGTATCATTTAAGATCGAGTTAGGCTCTTTTCAGAAACCTATAGACATTCAACAAAAAAAATTATTTAGCAACATGGCAGTCTGGATTGATTCAATTGGCGGGTCATATCATTATTTAACAGGAGATTATGATTTCTATTTTGATGCAGTGGATAATTGCCGGTTGTTAAGGGGAAAAGGAATATCACCAGATGCTTATGTTGTTGTATATATAGGCAATGACCGGATAGGGCCAATAGCTACAAAGGGGCAACAATTTAAGATACGTGAAAAACTTAATTTAATACTAAAGGGCAACCATGAAAAATAATCTTTTTACTTATCGCACAATAAATAGCACTGAAGTCTAAAAAACTTTGAAAAATGGATATTCCGATGTTGGACCCCCAGAGTAATGATGCTTCAAGGAACTCGAATGATTGATAATTTTACCGTTCTTTTCTTAAAATTTCTTCTTCCAATCCATTGATGTTTAATTTACCACAGAGAGGGTTTTCTCTCCCACAATTTTGCGCCAGAGATATCCTTTTATTTCC
>JBASYJ010000251.1:0-85192 GCA_049277435.1 Prolixibacteraceae bacterium | reverse complement strand
TTGTAGGTCAGTGCATCACCATCCGGATCGGAAGAGGCTGACCCATTAAGCGATACTGTTGCACCTTCGTTGGCAGAATGGTCAGCACCGGCATTGGCCTGCGGAATTTTATTTACCTGTAAAACAGTAATCAAAACTTCATCGGCCGGAGAATCAGCCGATCCGTCGCTAACCACCAGTGAGAAGGTATATTGGGTATCGGAACTAACTTCAGGAGCGGTAAAAGTTGGTTTTGCATCGGTTTCTGAAGAGAGTGTAATTCCCGGCACACTGGTCCATTTGTAGGTCAGCACATCGCCATCGGGATCGGAAGAAGCAGAACCATCGAGCGTAACAGTGGCGCCTTCGTTGGCAGAATGGTCAGTACCGGAATTTGCTTGCGGAGCTTTATTGACCTGCTTAACGGTGACTTTCATTTGATCCGGCGGCGAATCCGCAAATCCATTATTTACCACAAGTGTAAATGTATAATCGGTATCAGTTGTCACTTCGGGAGCAATAAAAGTAGGGTAGGGATCTGAATCTGAACTTAAAATAATTCCTCCGGAAGCTGTCCAGTGATAGGTCAGTCCGTTATGCCGGGCATTGGTTGTATAGAATCCGTCATTAAATTCAAGTTTAAATTTATAATCCGGATTGGTTGGAACTTCAGGAGAAATAATTTCGAGCAAGGAGACTGCAGTGGTACCAAAAGTTATTCCTGCAGGCATGGTCCAGGTTTTACTCATCAGGATTGGTCCGGGAGCCGGAGCGTTTGATGCATCACTAACCTCGAGTGAGAATGTTTGGTTGGAGAGCATGGTTGGTTCAGTTCCGGTGATTAACATCTTGATAACTGTAATTGGATCCATTTCGAAATCCGTTGACGGAATCGTAAAGTAGGTCATGTCATTGTGGCCCGGATCTGCCGGTCCGGAGCTGTCAAACACTTCCAAAGAAAAAGAATAAGAAGTTTTGGCAGGTGGATTGGGTGGCAAAATGGTAATGAGAGAGGTTGTTGAAGTACTGAATGAAACTCCGGATGGAACTGTCCATTCGAACAGGAATGAATGATTTCCAGGCGTGGCCCCCGGAGATGCATCGTACAGCATGAGCGAATAATCATGGCTTGAAGTGCTGGTATAAGAAGGACCGGTAACGACAACTTTAATCAGAATCGGATCGTTGAGCTGAATGGTTCCCGGAGCCGACCATTCGATGGCTGTGGCTTTATTTTCAGGATTACTCGAGCCGGAGGCATCCAGTGTTACCAGATCACCTTCGTTCACGGTCTGATCGGGACCGGCATTGGCAGTTGGAGCCTGTCCAACCTGTTTTACCGTGATCACCACATCGTCGGCAGGTGAATCGGCAATGCCATCATTCACCACCAGCGAAAAAGTGAAACTAGTATTGCTTGCCACATCCGGAGCAGTAAATGTTGGTTTTTCAGCGGTATTCGAACTAAGGGTGATACCTGCCGGACCAGTCCATTTGTAGGTCAGGGCATTGCCGTCGGGATCGGATGAGGCAGAACCATCCAGAGTCACTTCGTCTCCTTCGTTGACAGTCTGATCGTTTCCGGCATTGGCCGTTGGTGCCTGATTCCCGGATTTAACCGTGATTTTAACTTCATCGGCAGGCGAATCAGCCGTTCCATCATTTACGATCAGCGAGAATGTGTAATCGGTATTTGTTAAAACATCGGGTGCTGTGAATGTTGGTTTTTCAGCAGTATTTGAACTCAGAGTAATCCCTGCAGGCGCCGTCCATTTGTAGCTCAGCACATCGCCATCCGGATCGGAGGAACCGGAACCATCCAGGATTACCGTAGTCCCTTTTAAAACTGTCCGATCATTTCCGGCAATTGCCACCGGTACTTTGTTGATCTGCTTTACGGTAATTTTTACCTGATCTGCAGGCGAATCCGAAGTTCCGTCGTTCACCACCAGTGAAAAAATATACTCGGTGTCGGCAGAGACTTCCGGAGCGGTAAACGTTGGTTTTTGATCTGTATCAGAACTGAGCGAAATTCCGGCCGGTGCAGTCCATTTGTAGGTTAGCGCATCGCTGTCGGCATCACTTGATGCTGATCCGTCGAGCGAAACGGTTGCACCTTCGTTCACGGTCTGATCATTTCCGGCATTGGCTACAGGTACTTTATTAACCTGCTTTACGGTGATTTTTACCTGATCGGCAGGCGAATCAGCTGTTCCGTCGTTCACCACCAGCGAAAATGTGTACTCGGTGTCGGCGGTAACTTCCGGAGCAGTAAACGTTGGTTTTTCTGCCGATGTTGAACTGAGTGTTATAGTGGCCGGTGCAGTCCATTTATAGGAAAGAGTGTTTCCATCCGGATCAGTTGAAGCCGAACCGTTCAGGGTCACTTCCACTCCTTCATTGACAGTCTGATCGTCTCCGGCATTGGCCGTTGGCGCCTGATTGACAAATTTTACCGTGATTTTAACCTCGTCGGCGGGAGAGTCAGCCGTTCCATCATTCACAATCAACGAGAATGTATAATCCGTGTTGACTAAAACATCCGGAGCGGTAAATGTTGGTTTTTCAGCAGTAACAGAACTAAGTGTAATTCCTGCCGGGGCAGTCCATTGATAAGTTAACGGATCATTGTCAGCATCTGAAGAAGCTGAACCATCGAGTGTCACGGTTTCGTTCTTATTTACCACCTGGTCGTTTCCGGCATTCGCTTCCGGTATTTTATTGACTTGCTTCACGGTGATTATTACCTCATCGGCGGGTGAATCAGCTGTTCCGTCATTCACTACCAGCGAAAACGTGTACTCGGTGTCGGTGGTTACTTCCGGAGCGGTAAACGTTGGTTTCTGATCCGTATCCGAGCTGAGTGTTATTCCGGCCGGAGCAGTCCATTTGTAAGTCAGCGGATCACTGTCGGCATCCGACGAAGCCGAACCATCGAGCGATACGGTTGCCCCTTCATTTACCGACTGGTCTGAACCCGCATTAGCTACCGGTGCCTTATTGACCTGCTTCACCGTGATTTTTACTTCATCGGCAGACGAATCAACCGTTCCGTCGTTCACCACCAGCGAAAAAGTATAATCGGTATCGGCAGTGACTTCCGGAGCGGTAAACGTTGGTTTTTGATCCGTATCCGAACTGAGGGAAATTCCTGCCGGGGCAGTCCATTTGTAAGTCAGCGGATTGCTGTCGGCATCACTTGAAGCTGATCCGTCGAGCGTCACAAGCGCACCTTCATCTACCGTTTGGTCAGTTCCGGCATTTGCAACAGGTGCCTGATTTGCCGGTGTGGCTACCGATAGTTTTACCAGGGCCGTAACATTGGGTGTGTAAGCCGGTTCGGTAGTGGCTTGCCCGTTGTTCTTGAAATATTCAGCAGTAATTCCTGAAATTTCCATGTTTTTGCTGGCATCCCAAATCTTGTAGGTAATTGCATTTCCGGTGGTGTAACCGTTTAATTTTCCTTCATCGATTTTCGATGCAACAATAGCAGCAAACGTGTTGATATCGGAAACGTCAATTGCACTTGTAAGCACTGCCGCCCCGCAGCAGATACTGCCATCAAAAACAGCAATCTCATCGCCGGCTTCGAGATCTACTCCGCCAATTGTGGCCGTGACGACATAAAAATTCATGTGTTCGTTTCCAAATCCGGACCACGCGACGTTGAAATGGTTTTGCGCAAAACTTGTCGCAGCCATTACTAGTATTGATATGATTGTTGTAAACCTTTTCATAGATGTGATAATTTAGGTTTATTTTTTTGGCAATATTTTGAGTTGCTTAACGGGTTAACAGAATCTTTTCGACTTTATCATTCGCCTTCAGGACGTAGTTTCCAGGCAGGATTTTCGCTCCCTGATCATTCTTTCCGTCCCAAATCAGGATGGTTTTGATTTGATTTTTCCCCTGATAAAGGTTTCGGATTAAGCGGCCTTTAACATCATAGATTCTGACATCCAGTTTTGGAGTTTCCGAAATAGCTATTTCAATGGTTATCTGATCCGTAAACGGATTTGGGAAACACCTGACAGAATTCTGATTGAACTGATTTTCAGTATTGGTAACCAAAATGGTGTTGGCAGTTGCAAACATGGATTCGCCGGCAATAAATGTATCTGTGCTGTTGTTTTCCAGTTTTGGAGTAAGTACATACTCGTGGTTATTGCGGAAAAGTTTCAACACAATCTGATTGCCTGAAAGGTATCCATTGCGCGATGCACTCAGCTGATCGTCGCCTGAAGCCGGAATACTGATGTAGTCGTTGAATAATTGACCTGAACCAATTGTGGCTGATCCGACACAGTACATGCCGTCGAATATTCCGATCTCATCACCAACTTCAAATTTATTGCGGGTCAAATCAACCAGGTTGATGTTCACATGATCAGTTCCATTTCCGATGAAGACTTTCCTGAAATGCTGTGAAGGAATCACTTCCGGAGGAATAACTGCGAGTTTGGTTCCGCTTGCCGGAATCGTGATAGTTCCTGCAGCGGCCATATTTACTTTGTACCCTTTGTTGGGTTTGAGGTTTCCGATGTTATTCTTCCACCCGCCAAAGATTCCAAAATCTTCGATCGTTAAACCTGCTTCGTTCATCACCTTAATCAGCTTGCCACTGTCGATGAGCGGCTGGAAAAGCGACATGGCATCCTGCTCGGTTTCCGATGGGAAACCGATGATGTTCCAACCTTCATAAAGCGTGATTTCTGCCGGTAAAGTCACCGGAATTCCCTGAATTGCCAGGTCTACCGGTTCAGAAACATTCACCTTGTATCCACGTTCGTTCGAAAGATTTCCTATGTTGTTTTTCCATCCTCCGAAAGCCCCGAAATCTTCCAGTGTTTTTCCTGATTCATCCATGACTTTCACCAGTTTCCCCGCATCGATCAGCGATTGGAAAATTGCCTTCATATCCGGATTTGCCGGTGAAACCATTGCCGAAATAATGTTCCATCCGATATTCAGGTTCAGGGTTTGGGTTTTTTCTGAAGTGATATTTTTGACCGTGATGTTAACCGTTGAAGCTGCTGAATTTACTTTTCCGTCGTTCACCACCAGACTAAACGTATAGGTTTGGTCGGCATTTACTTCCGGAGCTGTAAACGTTGGGTTTGCAGCCGTGGCCGAACTCAGGCTTATTCCTGAAGGCGCGGTCCACAAATAGGTCAGGGCATCATTGTCAGGATCGCTTGATCCGGAACCATTCAGGGTAACCAGGCTGTTTTCATCCACTGTCTGATTCAGTCCGGCAAACGCATTCGGCGCTTTATTCGGATTCGAAACAGCCCACTGAGCTTTGGAGGTTGAAATTCCTTCTTTGCCACTGAGGTACTTTTTGAATTTTGAATTGTCAAGCGATAAGCTGTATGTTCCACTGGCATTTCCGGCCAGGTTCATTCCTGAAACTGCATAAATCTTATCGGTCGATTTTGTAATGGTCAGGTTTTCATTGCCTAATAATTGGCCATCACGTTCAAATTTCAGGTTTTCCTTCAGTTTGGTATCGTCGAGTAATTTGTCAGAGAATTCGAGCTGAAGCGAAGTCGGTTGCACTAAAACTGCCGCCAGTGGCGCGTCTTTCCAGGTCGAAACCAAAGCGGTCTCATCGATAAATACCGGTATTTCGGTGATCGATTGATTCGTGAATGAATCAATGCAATAGGCTTGTAGCGTCACATTGCCGGTATAACTAAAGGTAACAGGCAAACTCAACGGACCAGCCGGAACATTGTCGGCCTCAGCCAAAAGAATCGGATTTACCTGATCGGTCTGGTAAAGTTCAATCCGGGTATTTGGTTCGTTCACGGTCATCGAGGCAGTTAATGTCTTCGTTGCCGTAATTCCGTCAGAATCAGAGAATCCCATGTCCGGAGAAATCTTCAGGTTGGTCACTGCCTGAGGTTTGGTCCTGAAAACAATCCAGTTGTACTTCACGGTGTCGGTCCGCGAATTGGCACCATCGTCGGTAATATCGGCCAACTTCACCTTCAGTTCATAGCTTCCTTCGTAATAAGTCAGCAACCTGAATTGTGTTACCAGGTAATTCGAATCGTTCAGTACGCTTAAATTCAGCTGCGACAACGGCTGTCTCAGGCCGTCCTTCCAGAGTTCAAGTGCATTCAATCCAAATCCCTTTACACCTTCGTTGAACTGAATGGTAAAGGCAGTCCGGTGCTGCGAGTCATAACCTCCGTCGGTTGACGGGATGATCTGAGCCACGGTGGCCGGGGTCTGGTCGATTTCCCAATTTACAAATTGTGAAATAATACCGTTGGCGCCGTCGAGCGATTTGATTTTGGGCAGATCGACAGTTAATTCATATCTTCCATCCTGTGACAAGAATGCCTGAAGGCCTGAAAGCTGGAATAATTGTCCTTCCGTATCCATTGGTGTAACCACGACTGTTCCTGAAACAGGAATGTAGTTTCTGGTCCAGAAAAAGCGTTCAGGCAATAAAGTCGTTTTATCGATGGGCATATTAAACCGGATCAATAAATTATCGAATGGTGCACCAACCTGGTTGGCCGGTAATCCGATGAACTCGCTGATGGCCGGGATGCTTATAAACTGTGTCCAGCTGGTCTGTTTTCCTGAGACTCCTTTTGTGCCGGCCGGGTTACTGATTTCAGCAGCCTGTACCGTCAGCACGTAATAGCCATTCCCGACTGATTTACTTGTCAGATCAATTTTGTAAGTTGTTGGGTTAATCTGAGTAACTGTAACTGTATTGTCCATCACATCGGCCCCGCCCTGAATGCGCAACACCATGTCTTCGTAATTAAACGTTGCCGGATCAATCGGATATTTGAAAACGACATTGACTGAAGTTACCGGCTCGGTTACTGCAGCAGTCGGAATACCCTCGAAATGATCTATTTCAGGATAGGTTTGATCCTTCAGTGAGAACTTCAGTATGTATTTTTGCGTCGTAGCTGTAGCAAAAATGTCGATGAAATGCATCATGTTTTCATAAACCGGTTCTTTTCCGTCAGGCAAAGTCACGAAGGTTTGCCAGACATTGTCCAGTGGAATCACCTGACCATCCTCACGGGTTACGCCTGTCAATTTATAGTTTCCATTTCCCGGATCACTGAATTTGATGTAGTTCCAGCCTATTTCATCAGGTGTAACCAGCAATTCAATTTCGTGCGCAGCAGAGGCAATGTTTCCTGAAGTGCTTTGCGAAACTGCAGGATAAACATCCAGAATACCTCCGCCCGACAGATAAATCACATCGGGAAATTCTTTGGCATCCTGAACTTCGTTAACCAGGAAGTCGTTGATGTTATCTTCAATAGAATATACCCGGATGCTCCGAATCAGTTCATGTAGCGTTGCTCCGCTGATCAGGCTAAGATCAGGATTTCCGCGGCTGTCCAAATGGGTCAGTTTTGTTTCGTATGAAATAAAGTGCCCAAGCAAATCACTGGTAAACCACCATTGCCCGATGGTTGATGTCTTTGGCGCGATGTTGCCAAAGTCGATGTTGGTTAAACCGAGTTGTTTTGGTTTTCCGTTCAGGTTCGAACCAATTAAAGCAAAATTAATGGCCAGACCTTTTTCGTTTTCCACAATTTTCGGCTGTGCACTTTCGATGCGGACGTTTTTGGCAATCCCGAAACCATTGTTCTGAACCATGACTGCAAATTCTGCAGGTACAATTGGTTCTACCTTATCAAGAGTTAAGGCGTCGTCGCCCAAAATGTCGCGGCTCATGAAGTAGTGCAGCCATAAATCCGGACTTGGGTTCACATCCAAAGTTACCGGGAACAATGGTTTGGTAACGGTTACGCCGGTAAACGGATCGAGGTATGAGAACGAACCTCCGAATGAATAACTTTTTGGTATTTCTGGAGCAGCGCCCTTTTCAGGAATAAACAGGACGGTTGCACTTCCTTTTTCATTTGGTCCCAAAGTTCCGGTACCATCAATTCCGGTTAGAATTGAAAGTGCCTTGGTTTCGATCTGGAACAGATCATTACTGAGGACTCCGTTTTCATCGCGAATTTCAAGATCCAGTTTGATATCTTTCATCGCGGTGGTCGTGTTCCCGTTGAAAATAGTCAGTGTTCCTTCGAATGCTTCGCGGGTCATGACCACTTTCTGGGTGATGTTTATGGTTACTGAAGAACAGACCGAGCTGCGTCCGCCGTTAACTTGTTCTTCAATGGTTTCAAGCGATTTGGAATACAATTCGTCAAATCCGGTAAATCCCCTTGAAAGGGCATAATTCTGAACCGTGTCAATTCTGTGGAGGTATTCCATGAGTATGGTCTGGTCCGGAATATTTGGATATTCAGCATTTGGCGACAATATGTTTTTACCCTGAGCTTCAACAGCACTGTTCCAGCGTTGTGCAAATGCTGAGATTTCAGCAGCCGACATGTCGGTTCCAATCATCGCATTCTGAATGGTAACTAAATCAGCAGGTTCAATTGGCTTCATTGTACTGGTGAAAGGTTCAATGCTCTTTGCGAAATCATTAAAACTTTCCTTTTCCTGCCAATCCGCACTTCCCATCATTTCATCGACATAGGCATTCATCGCATCGCTGAAATACAGGAAAGCTTCAAGATCCTTAACCGCCTGTTTCAGGATTGGCGGCATTTTGCTGCTGGTAGCCGCTTTTAGCTGTGCTCTTTGGAAGGAAGGTGGATCTTCATAACAGGTTTTCGCCGCATTGGCAATACCCAGGGCACATTTGTACCCGTCGCGGGCATATTTTGCAGGAGTAAATCCAATCAGACAGTTAAAGACATCCATTGCAGTAACTTCACCATCCAGAGCGGAATAGGCACATCCGGCAACGTTTACAGCCAAAGCTACATAAGGATGTAATTTAACACAGCCCAGAATAGCGAAGGCGATATCGATCATACATTTATCGCAACCAATTTCAGGAGCACTAATTGACGGAACTCCATTGTACGGATCGTAATAGTATGAACCACCGCCGCCGGGACCACCGGGGCCATAACCATAACCAGGACCCCAGCCGCCACCACCAGGCACTCCGGTTGACGGACAAATCCTGCCGGTGAAGGTGATGCCATTCGAAGTCTGGTGCCATTTTTTATCTTTCCCGCATTCCCATCCGTAAATGGTCACGGCATAATCGGTACAAGGTCCGGTTGCAGCTGTTGATTCAAGTGAATTGCTGATGGTTCCGGATTTTAAAGAATCGCGTCTTTTCATAACAACCGGAACCTGAATGGCCTGCTGGGCCAAAAGATCCAATTTGGAGAAATTGGTGATAAATATGTATTCCGGATCGTTTTGCGGAAGCGTTAACTGTACGTCCTTGGCGGTAATTAATCCTTTATTGGTCATGGTAACCAGGAAAGGATATGTTTCGTCGTTGAACAACTGAGGCATTTCTTTGGGCATTTCAACGATGACCACCGGAACCGGAACATTGGTTTCGAATTTCATGATCAGCTGAACTTCGTACTTGTCTTCAATTTCAGTTGGTACGACTTCCCAGGTGTAGGTAATGGCCTGGAAACTTAAAAATATGGTCTGTTCGTTTATCCTTCCCGGATCGATGATGAGCGTGGTCTGGAAACCTTCGTGTTTATCGGCTTCCACAGTCATCTTGTAAGATCCTTCGGGCAAATTATCAACTGAGAAAATCCCGTTTTCATCAGTAAAACCATCAGCAATTATTTTTCCGGAGAAAGGATGACGAACAACAACATGCGCATTTTTGACATGTGGTTTCGCATCAGTATAATAGGTGTATTCGTCAATCACATCCACTTTTAATCCACCGGTGGCTTCCGAAACTGCTTCAATCCGGTAGGGAACCGAAACTCCGTTTCCATTCACGCAGTTTGCTACGATACTTCCGGAGATCGGCGTGTTTAAAGGAACATCAGCCGTTGGAGTCAGATTTATGATGACGGTAGCCGTGTCGTTTGGCAACATATTTTCGATGGTGGCCGGGCTTACCAGCGACATCCAGTCAACTTTTGGCAGGCTGACTGTTACCAGACCTGTTGCCCCGGCTCCGTTGTTGATGATGTGCAACTCGAGTAATCTCGAAGTTCCTTTGGTCATCGTGGTGTTGATGCTGGCCGGATCGGATTTGAGTTGCGCGGTCAGTGCCTGGCAATAATAGTAAGCCGGGAATTCGGTTTTAACTCCCTCATTTGTGCTAACGGTCAGGTTAATAATTTCATAGTCTTTGCCTGTTGAAAGCAATTTTCCCTGAAGGGTGAAATTGAACTCTTTGGTTTCATTTCCCGACAATGATGGAATGGTATCAAATGCCAGCTCGCATCCGGCAGGTAATTTATCAGCCTTGATTACGATTTTATTTAATGCGGAATTACTCGTGTTGGTAATTCCGATTTTGCCGGTTATTGGTACACCCTGTTTGATGTTCCAGATGATATAAGCGGAAGATTCACGCTTTAATCCCGGAATGTCGAATTCGTCCTGAGTGGCGCTGAGGTTTTGTTTTGGGAAACAGGCACCAATGGTGTAATGGCCCGATTCGTTTGGAACCGGAACAAAATCGACGCTGTAATCGCCCAGATTGTCGGTTTTTGCTTTTAACTCTTTCCGGGTTCCGTTCGACAAAATATACACATCGACATCCACATTCGGCACTTTTTCACTGCTGCTGTTCAGCGCCGATCCGTGTATTGGAATGGTCGTGTTGGGTAAATACAGCGTATTGTCGGCAATGGCTGTTGCATTGTATTCCGGGGTAATGGTCAGGGCAACCGCATCCGAAACATTGTTGAAATAAGCCAGTTCGGTAATCTGTTCCTCCGGATTTATTTTACCCAGGATATAGAAATTTCCGGTTTCATCAGGTACTTCCACGGCCTTCATAAAATTGGCGGCCGTGTTCTGAAGAATGGTCGAAGGAAAGGTGAAATCGCCCAAAAGTATGTCGCTGGCATCGAACGAATTATTCTTCGAATAGTAAAAATTTATTTTCACTCCTGAAGGTGCAGTGGCAAAGCCTTCATTAAAGGCAGATCCGGAGATTTCAATGACATCGTTGGTAGCCGCAGTACTTTTATTTAAAATGATGTCTGTGATGACCATGTCCGGTTTGTTCAGGTCGGTCACAAAAACATATCCGAAACCTGTTGAAAACGATGTCGCACTGGCCTGAACAGAAACCATCTGATTCCCGTCTTCAATTCCGTCATTAATGGTGTTTACCGGAACCTGAACCGATTTTTGTCCGGCAGGTATGGTTGCTGTGGTCTGAATGTCTACTTCTGACGCATCACCGTGTGAAATTTTCACATCAAGAGCATCGGTGGTTGGTGTATTTCGCGAAATAGTCAGGGTGCCGGCATTCAGTTTTCCTTCAGGAAGTGAAATCGGAAGGATTGACACTGAAAGGGAAGGCCCGTCGTTATCGGCAATCACCAGATCAGCATTGACTGTTCCGCCATTATCAGGAGTGGTTCCGCAGTTACACGACGAAACATAAACTGAACCGGTTATTGTCACTTTGCGGTAACCGTCAACATCACCATTATCGACTACCCCGATGTTAAACTGCTGTTCAGCCGCTCCCTTTGGCAAGGTGATGCTGGCCGGGAAGAAAAGGGCATTGGGGAGATTTGAACTTAAATTTACTTTGATGATATCGTCACCTTTGACCCGCTTGATAATTCCCCAGGTGGCGTAAACACCAGCTGATTCGGAAACCGTATCGGTTAAAATCTCAAGACTTACCTGAGGGACATCGTTGTCGGCAATTGACGCAGTCACCTGTCCGGTTTTGACACCGGCAGAACTGGCATAAATCACGGCATCGGCAGTCAATTCAGGAATGATATCGTCGGTTATTGCCACCGAAACAGTGCTTGAATTGGTGTTTGCAGGAATTGTAACGGACGACGGAAAGGTCCATTGAGCCGGTTTGTTGGTGGATAAATTAACTGTCAGAGGTTCTGCTGTAACCAAATCACGCGAAACGCTCAGTACGATGGTTTCACCTTCGGTAGCCGTATTCTTGCTTAACACCGGAGTAAGTGAAGGAATTTCGTCATCGAGGATCGTCATGGTTTTAACGGCATTGCTGTACGAGGCAGCACTTGCGGTAATGTCCACTGTTCTGGAACCATCGAGCAGCAAATTATTTACCGGTACTACATTAAATGCAATGGCCGATTGATTTGCCGGAATGGTTACCGTTGCCGGAATCGTAAGCTGACCGGCAGTGGATGGTGTTAAAGTTACCACCAGATCAGCCAATGAAATGCCGCTTCGGTTTACAATGAAACGAATGGGATTTGGTACATTTTCAAGTACGGAAGTGGTTTGAGCTGTTAAAGAAAGTATCCTGGCAACGGTAATTTTACCTGCTGACAAAGCGATGTTGTTGGCTTTACTAGCGGCATATTCAATCAGCTCCGGATATGGAATCAGTTCCACTTCGATGTTGGCATCGCCTGAAAATTTTAATACTTCAGGCAATTTTATCTTACGGCTTCGGTTGAGGGTAGCCAGCGATGCGAGCGGTAATTTGTATTCGGTATTTGGTGAAATAATAATCCGATCACCCGAAACAGGAACAATCGTGATTCGTTCGGACCAACCACCCACAGCCGAAACGCCGCCAATGTTTTCAACTTTCCAGTTGATTTTTAACGAATCGCCCGGATTAACGGTTGTGGCTTCGGCCTGAATGTCAGTGACCCGAATGTCTGGCAGTGTTTTTAAACTTACTGTTGTTGCTGCAGCGGTTTTGCCAACATTGTTATCTTCCAGCAGTTCAGCTACCGAATTGTAAACATCGGTTTTGACCAGGAAATAATAATTTCCGGTAAAATCAATGGGCAGCATCACCGAAACGGTTTGACTGTAAGTGCTGTCGGCTTCGAGTTGCTTGAAATTGATTTTGGTAGTTAATAATTTGTCGTCGTTGCTCAGGGTTTGGTCGGTCGAGGCGTAGATTGCATCGTACCACTGAACTCCGGCAGTATTGCCTATTCCGCTGTTTTTTACCTTGAAACTGACATCAAAATTGCTTCCGGATTCGATGCTTGCCGGAGCGGTTACTTCAGTTACCGTGAGATCGGGAAGTTGCCTGATTTTGAATGTTTGCACGTCACTTTCAACCGAAGAACAGTCGTTAACAGATTTTATTTTCCAGCGGTAAACCTGACCATATTTGAGGTTGTAAACCCGAATGGTGGTGTTGTAAATGTTCGAATTTGTTGGAGTTGCCGGAACTGAAGCCCCATCTTCCCAGATAAATAACTGGTATGAACTGGTGTTTGGCGAAGGTTGCCAGAACAGGTCGAGGGTGGAGTTCAGGTTTTCTTTTCCATTTTCAGGAATTAGCCCGGTAACAATGGTGATTGGCTTACAGAAAGCGGTGAGTATTGCGGGATTGGCATAATCAGGGACCAAATCCGGGATAAACTCAATATTCTCGGTAATGTCGTAGATTTTATCAGCAAAAATGTCGTAATACTTGAAGCTGATTTGATCTCCACTGCTTTTGTCATTGAAGACAAGCGTTTTAAAGACATTGATTCCGGTTGCCGGGAAATTAACAGAGGCGGTTTGCGCACCCCGGATTTCACCATTGATGTAGGCAATTAAAGCGCCGCTGGTCAAATAATTTTCGCCAACTTTTATCCTGAAAACCATTTCGGTACTCAGTTCAAATTTTTTGGCCAGGTAGCTGTTGCTCGGAATTGCGGGTAATGTCAGGGCCGCGGTAACCGACATGGGTACCCAGGCCAGTAATGCAAGCACTATCGTTTGGATGATTTTCAGTTTCAATCCATGAAGGCTCCATTTGTTTTTCCTTAATCCGACCGGAAATTCAGAAAAAGGTAACTGACTATTATTAGGAATATATTTTTTCATAATCGAATGATTTTTCACATTTATGTTTCTTTTTTTCAACAGTTAAATGGATATGAATCAATTTATCCAGGTAAGTTGCTGTTTTGATTATGAGTCCTTATCAGCTTGTGGATTTAATCAGTTTCCTGATAAATGTGCCTCCGGATGTTTCAATTTTCAGGATATACATTCCTGAAACCAGATTTTGAGTGTTGATCAGGATAAAATTTTCAGGAACATTTTTAAGTATTTGAATGCAATTGCCTGAAAGTCCGGAAATTGTAACCGAAATAATTTTATCTTCTGATCTGATTTGGAGTTCATTTTTAACCGGATTCGGGAAAACGCTCAGTGAATTGTTGCTGACTGATTCCGGAATTCCGGTCGCGTTTTTCAGATGAAGGGGGTAGGGGTTCATGGCTTGCCCAAAAACCTCGTCGTTTGCAAAAGCCAACTCGTCCGAAATTTCCTGCTCGTAGTCCGAATTCAACGATTTTATCCTGAAGTTTAGTTTTTCCTGATTGACATTTGAAAACATGGTCAGAATGAAAACGTACCGGTTCAGGTCGGGAACAAAACAAGCCTCGGCAACTCCTCTCGGTTCATTTCCTGAACGGGCAATCAACAGGTCGCCTTTCCGGACTACCTGTTGCCCATCCGGATTTAAAAGATCGCCAATCAGATTGGCTGAAAATTCAAACGATGGCGGATAAATCTGGTAGGCCTGGTGTAAATTATTCAGGGAAAATAAAGCCAGACTGGCCGATTTTAATTTGGCGCTTTCTGCCTTGTATTTCAGATTGCTGTTGGCAGCGGTTTTCATCATGTATCCGTTTAGAACTCTGAGCGAATCGAGGTCGCCAACCCAGCCCGAGGCCGGATAATATATTGCCGAAGCGGCTTTGCTTTTCAGCAGAATCTCGCCCGTTGGCAAACTGGCCGGTTCGAATGCTTCTGCTAATTTTGAATTGCCTTTCAGGATGTACCCGATCCGGTTCCATCCCGTTGAAACAGGAATGGTTACCAGCGAAGGATTTATTTCTTTCCCGTTTAAAGTGAAAACTTCGGAAGTCGCTTTTTTGAACATCAGCATTTCCAGTTGAGGGAGATTGACCAGGTCGCCGAACCAGCCTGTTGCCGGGAAATAAACTGCTGAAGTTGTCGCTGATTTTATGTAGTCAGGATTTTCAAGTGCCAGACTTCCCAGTACACTGCTTACTTTCAGGTCGGAAGGTGTTGAACCGAGCGAAATCCAGTTCCATCCGGCTTCCAGAGTTCTTTTTAAGGTAACTGTTGGAACGAATGCCTGAACGGAATATACCTTTTTTGTGATTCCGTCTTCGGCTGTTACCGTGTACAAAACCGGAGCGGTAAAATTCCGGATGGAGCCACCCGCCGGCACGATGCTGGCTTTTGGCGATATCTGGAAGTTTGGCGCCAGTGCCGTTGGATTCGTGCCATAAGGCAAATATAAAATTACCTGCAGCAAGGCCTGATTCACTTTTACCGAATCGGCTCCGGTAAGTGTCGAACTTAATATCTGGGCTTCGGTGCTTAAAATATTCAGGTTTTTAACCGTGATGGAAACATTATCGGGATCGGAATCCACATGTCCGTCGTTGACAACCAGGGTAAACACCAGCACTGAATCGAGGTGAACCATTGGCGCTGTAAATGATGGATTGCTTGCGGTTTCTGACGAAAGTACCACGTTGTCCGGCGCTGTCCATTTAAATGTAATCGTTTCGCCATCGGCATCTGCCGATAACGAGCCGTCCAGATTGACCAGCGCACCTTCATTTACCGTTTGATCGCCACCTGCAAAAGCAACCGGTTTTTTATTCAGGTTAACCACTTTAATGACCACTGTATCGGCGAATGAAGTGAGCACTCCATCGGCGACTTCAAGCTTAAACCGGTAATTTTTATCGGCATTCACCTGAGGTGCATTAAATGATGGCGAAACTCCAAGCGCATCAAAAAGAATGATTCCATCGAGTGAGGTCCATTTGTAGGAAATTACATCGCCATCCGGATCGGATGACAGGCTTCCGTCGAGTGAAACTGAACTTCCCTCGTTGTAACTTGCATCCGGACCGGCATTTGCCACCGGACGTTTATTGATTTGGAGAACGGTTATTTTTACTGTCGACGGATCCGAATCATCAGTTCCGTCGTTCACAACCAGAGTGAAATTATAAATTGTATTCACATTCACTTCAGGAGCAGTAAACGAAGGTTTTTGCAGCGTATTGTCGTCTAAAGTTATTCCGGCAGGCGCAGTCCATAAATAGGTTATCGGATTGCCATCCTCGTCATACGAGCCAGAACCATCGAGCTGAACGACAGTGCCTTCAGAAACAGTTTTGTTGATTCCTGCATTGGCAACCGGTCGGTAACTGACCTGGAAAACCCGCTTTATTTTACCGCTTTCAGTGGTTGAGAACAAGGATGATTCATTGGCTGACAATGAATTTAAGCTGATCGTTGTCTGTCCATCAATGGCTACAGTATTTTTAATTTTAAACTTCAGGTAACAGATTATTCCTGAAGGAATGCCAACACTTGAAGCGCCGACAATATGGACTGAATTTCCGGTTTGGACAAATTCGGTGAGCATATCCGGCCCGGCAGGATCAAGACCGATAAATTCGAGGTCGTTTTCAACAAATGAAATGGTTCCGTCGAAATCATAAATCACTTTCCCGGAGGGTAAGGGTGAAGTCGAAATCGGAACCCGGGTGATGTGATCCAAATCCCCATCGGTATTGATGATCGAAAACTGATTGTCGAGAATTGTGAAATCGCCGCTCGTTTTGGTTGCTCCGTGCGAATCCGTTGCGGTAACTTTTACTATTCCACCGGATAAGGCGCTCAGGTTTCCGAGTTCGTCGATGGAAGCAAGTGACGGATTTGAAACCGAATAGGTGAGTGGAGGCGATCCGTTGGTAACCGTGATCTTTTGTGTAGCCCCCCACATCAGGGTGCCGCTGTTTGGACTAATATTTAAAGTCGGCAGATAAAATACTTCGACATAATTCTGGTAATCAAACGCCAGCAGGTTTTCGTTAAACTTCATGTTTTGGAAGTTAAAATAATGATTCCCGCTGTTAATGGCTTTAAAACCAATGTAACAAAGTATTCCGGTTCCGGCAATTCCGGCGCCTGATGCAAACGAAACCCGCACCAGGTTGGTCACCGCGTTGTTTTGAACCGAAATGTCAAAATCACCTGTCTGAACGCTTTCTTTGATTCCCTGCACGTTGGTGTTAAAAGTTAACTCGAAATATCCGGAGTAAACTTTGGTGCCCGGTGCGATTTCAATTTTCACAGGCAGATAAAACGTGTCAGTAGGCCATGCCGAACTCTGGATGACACTCATTTTGATTGCCCGAACATCTATATTTCCGGAGGTATAGGAAATTTCGCCGTTGGCATCGGTTACAAATGCTTTGGTGAGTCCCGGTCCCTTGCCTTTTACCATCGTCGAATTACTGATGACAGCCACATCGGAGTCAACCGTTCCAAATGTGTAGGGAGCAGTTCCGCCGCTGACATACATCTGGGCTTCGTCGCCTACGAATAATTGGTAATTGTCGTTATAGATATCCGGATAGGAGCGGTAAGTGGCGTTGATGTATCCATTCGACATTGTCATTAAAGGAGAGCCTTCATTCAGGTAACTTTCTCCTGAAATAGTACTGACGTAAGTTCCGCCACCCCGCAAGGCTTTGAACCTAAGGTAAATCATGTTTCCATTTCCGGAGAGGGGAGTAGTTCCTGCCCCGGCAATCACAATTTTCCCACGTTTTTTATTGCTGAAGGTTGGAATACCCCAATCTGAAAGGACAGATCCGACAGAATCGATTCCCTGAAATTCAAGGTAATCGGCGTTGTATGAAATGCCGAACCTAAAAGCATAAACATCTTCACCGGTAAGCTCTGAATTGGCTTGCACCGCTATGGTGAAAGTATCTTTTTCTAAAACTGTTGCTCCCTGAATAGCAAATTCAATCGGAGATTGCGCGACCGTCGTACCGGCAAAGAGTACGATGAAGCACCAGGTCCAAAGGCAGGAAGCAAATCTATATCTGATTAGTCTGTTCATCTGTATAAATTTTATTTTAGTGTCTGGTTCTGTTTCCAGTATTGCATGTTTGCCTGAATTTTGATTTTTGATAGAAATTGCTTGGCAAAAATGCGGTTTCATCTAAAATGCCTGCAATTCTCCGGAAGGGATTCATTGTTACTGCACCCTTTCCTTTGAATGGCTTACTTTATCAGAAGTTTTTTTGAAATGCTGAAATCATCGGCTTTCAAATTCAGGATATAAATGCCCCTGTTTGGATTCAGGAAATCGGCAAACGGCAGGTCAAAATACTGCATTCCCGAACTCAGGTTCGATACGTTTCTCTTGTACAGGGTTCTTCCTGTCAGATCGACCACCTGAATGAACAGATTCTGGACGGCTTTCGAAAGTTCGAAACGGGTATGAATACCATCGTGGTCGACGTAAATAACCGCTTGTTCCATGTTCTTTTGAATATCCACCTCAGTTACCCCGGTTTTGCTGCTGATCACCGCAGATGCAGGCAGGTCATTAACAAAACTGTCGTTGGCCATGGCCATGCTCAGGCTGAACTCCGATTCACTAATGGCCGAATCGATGAATTCAAATTCAAGAACCATCTGTTGGCTGATCAGATTTAAATCGTAGGCCGATGCCATTGATATGGTAATTTCTCCGGTCAGAGCATTGAATCCTGCTTCAACATTCAAACCAGCCGGTAATTTTTCCTTGTTCAGGCGTAAAAATTTAACGTGGCTCTGATCGATCATATATTTCATGTCCAAAGCTTTGATACCCTGGGCGGTTGAAACAGTGAGCGGTATTTCGAAGGTTTTTTTTGCGGTTTCGCTGATCAGTGCCGGAAATGAAATGGAAGCCAAATCCTTCAGTGTTGCTGATTTTGTGCCCAACGGTTCAGGATCAAACCGCGTGATCAGTCCAACACTGTATTGCAGGATCAGTGAAGCGTCGTACGATGAAATAATCCCGTTTCCACTGACATCGGCTACACTTTGCTGTTTGGCGGCTAGGGTAATTAAAGTGGCGGCGTGCTGAAGGACCAGTGAAGCATCGTATGGCTTTACTTCGCCATTCATGCTCACATCGCCTAAAACAGGTTTGGCCAGTTGGGTTGCCCATGGATCAAAATCAACATAGTTGGAAACACGTTCTCCGGTACCGGTTGGATTTGATGCGTTTCGTGGACCGGTATTGCTGTTCCACCAACAGTTTTCAGCAGTTACCGTATTTGTTGAAGTTTGGTTTTGTACGGCATATCCGTAAGTTGGATTTGTGCCCACAAAATCACAATTGGTAATGGTAGGCAGTGAAGTATTTCGCGCAATAATTCCATAATAGTTACTTTCAAACAAGCAACTGTTAATTGTTGGTGAAGCATTATCCAAAGTTATGGCTGCGTATCTGTAAGGATCATAAGGAGCGTAATCCGGTGCGTAATAATAATCCGAAGCATTTTTGAAAATGCAGTTTTCGAGAATACAATTTTCGTCAATCGATTGGTTGTAGAAATTGATACCTCTCCAATAATAGGTGGTTGGAAGATTTGTATCGCCGTCGCCATAAGTATCACCACCGTAGAAGTCATCACGGTCGGCTGTAAATACAATTGTTGTTTCAGGAGTCGTTCCTCCCTGGGCAATCAGTCCGTTTTGAACATTTAAATACCCCCCCGACATGAATTTACAAACTAATCCCGGACTGAGCGTAAGCTTTGCGCCGGTCCCAATGGTGTAGTTCTTAAATACATAAGGGATATTTGTTATTCCGGCAAAATCGTGTTTAACCAGTGTTACATCCTGGGTTAGCGTTTCGTCTGATACCCGGATGGCCCTGCCGGTGGTTCCCATAATGGTGTTGCCAGTTGTTTCAGCAGGGTATGTAACCAGTGAAGTGGTGAAAGGGAATACGGCATTATTGAAAATACATCCGTTTATTGTAGGTGTACTGGAGCCGGCAAGAACTATTCCCGGATTCGGCAGGTTTTCGAAGGTAGTGTTGAGTATTTTTGGTGATGCATTGGTCATTTGTATTGAAGTGGTATACGAATACCGGAATAAAGCATGGTCGATTGTGCTGGCATCATTCGCCTGGTCGTAGAAGACAAAATACGGGCCTGAATTATTTAATCCGGCTTGTCCGTTTTGCTGTAAATCTTTAGGGCTACCGTACATGTCGTCTTCCTGGGTGGTAAATACAACCGGTTTTTCAGCAATCCCCTGAATGTCAATAAGTCCCTGAATATTCCATCTTCCATTTCCTTTAAATGTTAATCCGGCAGGAATAACTAAAGGATTGGTAACTGTCATCGTTTCTTCGGTTATATAGGTGATCGAATCATATCCGGCAAAACTTCTGACCGGAATTGTTCCACTAATGTCTTGTCCATGAATCCGTAATCCGATTCTTGGAAGGTTTGCCACTTTATTTCCGGTAAATGTCGGACTGGAGAACATGTCCATATAAATCGGGGCATTACCGAGATTGTAGAACTGGCTGTTGGTAATTACCGGATTGGCAGTTCCAAATATGGCCAAAGCACCATCGTAACTGAAATTCACTTTGATTGAATCCATCACAACACGGCAGTCGGTAATCCGAATGGCACCGCTCCAGTATGCAGGATAACCACAATACCTGATTTCACTATTTTTCAGAATATTTTCAGTATCACTTGCCGTTCCGGTAAAATCCAAACCTTGCCAATCGTAGTTGGTTGGTACTGCAGATGTACCATCGTTGTTGGTGTCACCGGCAGCAGAGTCGTCTGATATACTGGTGAAAATGATTTTGTTGTTTACTTTTCCTGAAGCTTTCAACGCACCATTAACGGTGAGTCGTCCATAATATCTTTGATTAAACTTAATCACTACCCCCGGATCAATCGAAACAACATTTCCTGTTGCGATAGCCAGGTTGCTTTCAATAATGTAAGCGACATTTGTGAATCCGGCAAAATCCATGGATTTAAGTGTAGGTGAATCGGTACCAAATTCGCCAATTAGGATTCCGATAAATCCCACATTGGAAACAGTATTTCCGATAAGGACGGGATTTCCCTGATTAACTTTTCTTCCAACAGGAAAATAGTTAATGTTGGAGAATACATTATTCAGGAGTTGGGCGTTGTCGTAAAAATAGATTCCACGGTATGAATTTTTGATTTCGCATTTACTTACAATATTTCCTTTTGAAACATATACCGCCCAGTTGTCAGAATTATAGCCGCCATAATTTATTTTCCAGTTCTCGATTTTCGAGGTTGCATTGCCATAAATTGCGATACGGCCCGAATTACTGTTTCCAGGAATGACATTTCCGTCGTTTTGCGAATCTTTCGGATTCCCGAAGTTGTCGTCCGCCAGGTGGGTGAAAACGATCGGTTCCGAATCAGTTCCTAATCCGGTTAACTTCCCGTTTGCAGTGATCATCGAATTGTATTGCCGGCATTTGATTACCACGCCCGGATCGATGACCAGCGAAGCCGTATCGTGAACAGTTGTGGTCTCATACAGGCAATAAGTAATGTTTTCGAGATTCTTAAAAGATATCTTTTTCAGTTGAGCATCATCGATTACTGTTGAAGGTAAAATTCGTACTGTCCGTAATTCGTTGGCGTTGAATTTGATTGAGTCGGTAGTCAGGTCAAGGTTGACATTCATATCCATGGCAAAGTTGTAACTTTCGCCGCTTAGCAGGGTCGATGGATTGAACACGCAATTGGTAAAAACCGGTTGACAAATGCCTGTGATCATCACATTCCGGCAGTTGTTTGTAAATTTACAGTTTTCGAAAGTTGGCGATGCTGCATTAATTTCCATGGCCGAATAGGAATCCGAATTATAGGTTGCATTCCTGAAAATGCAATTATTAAAAATGCAGGCGGTGTCAATGGCATTGGTTGTTATGTTGATTCCCAGGTAATACGAGGCTCCCGGATGCATTTCGAAAATGATGGGTTTTTCGGTAGTTCCAAGAGCTTTAATTTTTCCTCTTACTGTAAAATCGCAATTTACAAACCTCAGATCAACTCCCGGAGAAATCATCATGTTGCCGGTTTCTGTGACCCGCATTGTTGTACAATAATAGGGGATTCCAAGATCAGGTACATAAAAGTTGCCGGGAATATCGTTGAAATTCAAATAGATATAATCGTTTGTGTTGCCCGTCAGCACGTTGTTGCCCAGGTTTTTCAGAATTCCTGCTCCGCTGAAATAGATTGGGTAATTGGTGCTTTTTATGGTTGTTTCCTGAAGGTTTAAAGTTCCCTTGGCTTCAACTTGTACACCATACCCGCTAAAATTATTCAGGGTGGTTTTCTTTAAGGTCAATTCTCCGTTGCGGTCATAAATATTACTGGCATACTCAACGGTGCAATTATCAAGCGTCACGCTGCCCGGAGTATAGCTGGTATACGACACGTAAATGCCATCCCAGAATCCTTTGGCAGTACTTTCGTTGGCCGTGAATGTGGCACCGGTGGCATTCAATGTTCCGATTACCTGCAAATACCTTCCGGAGTTAAACTTAATAACTACTCCGGATTCTACTGTAAGTGTCACTCCGGCGTTGACATTAATGTTTGTTGTTACAACATAAGGACTGAATTCGGTGGTTAAAGTAGTGTTTGCGGTAATGTTACTACTTAAGTTTGTCTGTGCCAATGATCCGAACGAAAAGAGGATCGCACTGAATAAAAAAAGGAAATACTTTTTCATATTCGTAAAGTTTAATTTATGATTATTTTTTATCCTCGAATGATAGTATGTCAGGTGCATTTCTGCAGAAATCGAAAGTGTACTCAGAGAATTTCAGACATTTTATCAGTTTCATAACAGGTTTTCTGTTTTAGCGTTCAGGAAAAAATGTTCGGAACTTTTGGAACCTGCTTGAGAAAAGATAGTCTGAACCAGTCAGTCTTAACTTTATGCCACTAAATCATCCTTCAATTTTCACGAAAAAATCAGATCACTTACCTTAATTGGGATAAGTGGAATTCAGAAATGAAACAAAAAAAGTTACAGTCTGAAAATCAGATTCAATTCGTAATGTAAATTTGAGATTAGCAGCCGCAAAAGTCAATCCCTAAAAAGTGTTAGGATTTAAATGAGGGGAATAAGTTTTCTAAACCATTTTTATTGGCCCATAACTTTATTAATTGCTTCAGTCCGGCTTTGGACCTGTAGTTTTTCGTAGATATTCCTGGCATGGGAACGTACTGTTTCGATGCCAATGTTGAATTCAAATGCAATTTCTTTATAACGTAATCCTTTGGCCAGCGATTTCAGAATTTCTTTTTCACGTTGTGTCAGTATTCTGGATTTGTCAATTGAATCTTTGTGTTGGAAGGAAGCTATTACTTTTCTGGCTATTTGTCCGCTCATGGGCGATCCACCATGAAATACTTCAGTAATGGAGTCCAGAATCTTTATCGGAGCCGTTTTTTTTAGCAGGTATCCGGTAGCCCCGGCTTTAAGCGATTCAAAGATTGACTCATCATCTTCGTAAACTGTACTCATGATGAATTGGGTCTGGGTACATTTTGATTTAAGTATGCGGACTGCTTCTATTCCGTTTATACCAGGCAGATTGATGTCCATTAAAGCCACATCCGGACAAATGTCAGGTAGTGTTTCGAGTGCTTCTTCAGCAGATGCAAATGTTTGGGCACAGATAAAACCTTCGCTTCCATCAATCAACATTTGCAATCCATCTCTGATTTCTTTAATGTCTTCAATAATTACTACTCGTATCATTTGGAATAATTATTCGCATTTAAATCTTAAAGTTAAGGCATATTAAAATTGTAACAAGTAACAAAAAAGTGTTATTTCTGAAGTTTTATTTCAGTAAGAGTTCCTTTTTCTGGAGCAGAATTTATCGAAAAAGTTCCGCCGACCTGTTCAATCCGGTTTTGCATATTCTTTAATCCATTGGCAAACAAACGAACATTATTGATATTAAAACCTTTGCCGTCGTCATGTATAATTAGCTGAATATCGTTCTTTGTTTCCCGAATGATCACAGTAACTTTATTGCACCACGCATATTTGGCAATATTATTAAAGCTTTCCTTGACAGTTAAAAAAATATTCCGACGTTGCTCCTCACTCAAATGAGTATTCGTAAACTGATCGGGATACGAAAACTCAAGCTCAACAGAAATCGGTTCAAAAAATTTAAGTCCATATTCACGAATGTAGGAGGACAGATTTTCAAGCGTGTCGTTTTTTGGATTTAGAATCCAGATAATATCCTGTAGGTTATCAATCAGATCTCTCGACGAAATTGCAATTTTCTCTAACGATTCTTTTGCTTTTTGCGGATCAGATAATTGTTTCTTAACGACTTCACTTAGAATTGCAATGGTGGTAAGTCCACTTCCCAGATCATCGTGCATGTCGCGGCTGATTCGATTGCGTTCTTTTTCAACTGCCTGTTTTTTCTCGAATTCGATTTCTTGCTTTTCGAGTCGCTTATTGATATACATTTTGAAAATATAAAAAATAATACCAGCTGCCGTTAAAATGATCAGCAACCTAAACCACCAGCTAAGCCACCAGGGTGTTTTTACCGTGACTGGTAATGTATAAATATGGTCGGCTTCGATACCGTCAGCATTAAATGCCCTTACTTTTAATGTATACTTTCCGGGAGGAAGATTAGCATATCTGATCAACGATTGATTGGTTTCCGAAATCCATGTTTTGTCATAACCTTCGAGAATATAACTGAGGGTATTTGCAAATGAATTGGCAAAATGAATTACAGCAAACCTGAATCCGATGGTGTTGTTCGAATAATCGACAAGTAGTTCCTTAATTTCAGATTGATTAATGTTGGTTTTAAAACTGGTGTCATTTAATTGTAATCCAATCAGGATAAGCTGCGGAGTGTATGAATTGTGTTCAAGTTTATCCGGATAAAAGGAATTCAAACCATTTACCCCACCGAATAGAATTTCACCATTTTTAGTCTTGCAAAAAGAATAGGTATTGTATTCATTGCTTTGCAACCCATCCCCGGTTGAAAAAGTTTTTACCTGATGATTTCTGGTGTTATATCGGTTTATGCCCGAGTTTGTGCTTAACCAAAGATCATTTCCATCAGCCTCAATTCCGTAAATATATTGATTACTCAGTCCATTCTGGGTGGTGAGCAATTGTTCTGTTTTAAATTTGAATTTGTTGAATTGAATTAAGCCAATGGTGGTACCAATCCATAAATTGCTGTCGGCTGATTCGTTAAAACATTTAATCGTTGCTTCAATTGGGAATTCCTTCTCTAAAATCAATGAATCACCGGCATACGTGTACACGGAAAAACCTTTAAATGCCTGCGAAATATAGAGTTGGTTCAATTGGTCGATATACGTGGTCAGAAATACGTTTTCTGCATTTGTCAATCCTTTAAACTTCCTGAACTGGTAAGTGTTTTTTATTTTTAATATACGATATAATCCGGCATTGGTCGAAGCAAGTAATGAACCATCAGGAAAGATGCTGATGAAATTATACTGATTGGAAGCATGACCAAATCCAATCTGATTTTCAGGTAGTCTTGTGACTTTTTTTTTGGCCGGATCAATCAGGAATAAGCCTCTGGTGGATGAAACCCAGACTTGATCGTCTTTTCCGACACATAAATGTTCAATAGAGGCAGGAAGTCCTTCCCGGATAAAACTTTTGATTTTTTTGTTTTCATCCAGAATTAAAATTCCACTAGCCTGTGTACCGCACCAAAATTCATTTTTTACCTGAATAACAGACCGGATGAAATTATCGGTTCCTGCTTGAACCGCTTGTTCTTTGGTAACATGATGATTAAATCGAAATTTATTCAGGCTCGAATAATCTACTCCTTTTCCCCAGACAGATACCCATAAATCGCCTTTGTTATCTGTTTTTATGTATTGAACCTGGTTGCTTGAAAGTCCATAACTGTTGTAGGCCGAATTGGTATATTGATGATTTACAATTCCGTTTTTAGTATCAATATTAAATAGGCCCTGCTGCAATGTTCCAACCCAAAGTTTTCCAGAAGGATCAAGGTTCAGAGCTGAAACATTCTTAATCCGAATGTCTCCAAAATGGTTAATTCCGGTTACAATTTGATTTTTATACAACCTGTAAACTCCATCGTTGGTGCCCAGCCAGTAATCATTATTTCCGGCGTAAAGTATGGCCGTAATAAGTTTTGAGGTTATTGACAGTTGGGTAGAATGCCAGGTGATTTTTTTGTCGGCTATTTCTCCCTCCCAAACTGTTGGTAATTCATTATTAACGGCAACAATTCCTTTTAACGGTTGAAATAGATTTGTAGCGGCAGGTTGAAGATTTATGTTTCCCGTTGAAAAAGAATAATCGATTAACTCAAATGTTTTTTTGTCGGAATCGAAAATATAAATATTTGTACCCGACTGAAGCCAGATATTATTTTGGTCATCGATGTAAAATGGATTATTAAACTGTTCATTTTTGTTCTGGTCAGCGATTCTGAAATTTTGGAATTGATCGAGTTGCCGGTTGTAATAATTCAGGCCGGCATTGCTGCCGATCCAAAGATCAGAATTTTTGTCTTCCAGAATATTTAGAAAAAGAGTTCCTTTCAAACCACTTTTTTCATTCACGGAAGAACGAAAATTGAGGCAACTGATCCCATCAAAACGGTTTAATCCGTCAAAAGAACTGATCCAGATAAATCCTCTTGAATCCCGGTAAATACATTTGTTGACACCCTGAGATAATCCATTGTTTACTGTGAGATGGTTAAAATAAAGTTGCTGGGCACTGATCCTTCCGGCAATGCTAAGAAATATCATCAGGAAATATATAAACAGCTTCTTCATAGTTGTAAATATATAGTTATCCTTTTGATATTTTCTGAATCAGTGAAGAAGAAAATGGGTGTAATTAATCTTATTTGTGTTGTAATACAGTGTATTATCTGTTTTTCTATTTATGAGGAAGTTCTTTTTTTTGCATAAAATAGTAAAAGGTACTTCTGTGGTCATGAATCTGAAATATTTTATTCACCCTTCAGGAATGAATAATTTGTTAAGGATTAACTTTCAGTTTTTATATTTCCCGGCGACGCTTTGGTAAATTATTTTTGTATTTGTCTGATTAATCCGGCAAAAATAGATGCCTGAAGGAACTTTTTTGTCTTCAAAATCTGTTGCATCCCAGGATAAATTCATTTTTAAACTTCCTTTTCCCTGAAATAGTGACCGTACTAAATTTCCTGATAAATCAAGAATTTCGCAATTCAGAAATTGTATGCGGGAAAATGATACTTCAATATGAATTGTTTCTGAAAAAGGATTGGGATAAATATTTACTGAATTTATAAGAGCTGTTTCGGTTTTTCCGGTTGATTTGGAAAAATTTACAAGAGCATACATCGAACCCCATTTTTCAAAAATATCCTGGCTGTTGTTTACCAGTTCAAAATAAAGATTATAAATAATGCCAGCACGGTATATTCTTAAGGTGATTTTATGTCCTTCGATGTATCCATTTGGACTACTTGGTATTGTATCATTTGCAGAGGCTGGAATGCTGATGTTATCATTTAAAAGGTTTTTTTCTGAAATTACAGCTGATCCAACGCAGAATATGCTGTCGAAAATACCAATCTCATCACCAAGCTGAAGACCTGTTGAATTTAAATTTACCAGATTAATGCTCATGTGATCGACACCGTTCCCGATGTAAACAATCGGGAAGAATGGTAACACGGTATTAACTTCGAATGAGTAATGAGATAGTTTTAATTCATTGGTTTTAAAGCTGAAGGTTTTTAGTTTATCACCCGGAAGTCTTTGATTCAGAGAATTGTAATTTGTAATCTGAGAAAACCTTATCCATGGTTCAGGAGCTAAATGTGGGTTTGTATTTTTTTTTGTGAACGATGCATTAAAAATGATTAATGATGATACTAGTGTTAAATAAGTAATACCTTTAAAACTATTCCCGAAACCTGAATTGCCAGCCATAGTGAATGCTTAAATTACAATTGATTGAAAGAAAAAAATGTACAGAAGAAAGTTAATGGCTGAATATTTTAGACCATGAATGTATAAATACAAAACAAAGAACAGGTCTGTGAAATCGGATTTCGTCAGGATGAGGTTTTATGGTCAAACATGTAGCTTGGAATTGAACAAACCAATGGTACCTGTTTATCACAGTAACATTTTATAATGGCGTTTAAAGGTTTTTGAGGAAAAGTATTTGGCTGGTTTTTCAGCAATACAAACTCCTCTGGAAAAATCTGCTTAAACACAAAAATCTTTGGAAGATTAACAACGCCATTAAATTTAAGGAATTTTCGTCAAGGTATATTGTTTTTTTTGTGAAAAAATAGCCAAAAAATGTATTTAATAAAATGCAATAGTAGCGTAAGTGTAAGTTAATTAATGTTATATGTGAATATGTGTGTTGAATGTTTATTGGATCAAAATTTGAAAAACAAACTTTTCCCCCAATATTTTTTATTCGTCATCTTTAATTTTTCCTGTTGATGAATTTTAGATTCCGTTTATGTTTTACAACTAAATGTAATTTTGCATGGTTAGTCGTTTTTTAATTTTATAAATAAGTCATTACATAGCAATTAAGGGAATGTGATGTCGAAGTTTTAATTTGTAGCCTAATATCGAACCAATAATTTTTTATTCATGAAAAGAATCATTTTATTCTTACTGATTTTAAGCGCCTGCAATGCCGCAAATCAAAAAAAAGTACCCAGTCAGAAACCAGGGGAATGGGTCAGTATTTTTAATGGGAAAAACCTCGACGACTGGATTCCGAAGATCGCGGGTGATTCGGCTGGAGTAAACACTTTAAATACGTTTCGGGTTGAAGATGGTATCCTGAAGGTTTCATACGATCAGTATGGAAATCAGTTTAAAAACCGATACGGACATCTTTTTTATCGTGAAAAGCTTTCGCGCTACAAATTGAAAGTTGAATACCGGTTTGTTGGCGAGTTGCTGCCCGATGCCGAAAAATTTTGCTACCGGAACAGTGGAGTGATGATTCATTCCCAATCGGCCGAAAGTATGGGAATTGGGCAATACTGGCCCGTGTCGCTCGAAACGCAGTTGTTAGGCAGTACCGATTCAGTTAAACAATTAAATGCGAATCTGTGTACCCCGGGAACAACAATCTGGCACAAGGGTAAATTGACGATGGATCATATCATTCAATCAACTTCAGGATATTATATGAATGACGAATGGGTGACTGTTGAAATTATTGTGGATGGTTCTAAATCGATCAGTCATGTTTTGGAAGGTGATACCGTTCTGCATTGCTCGATGCCACAAATTGGGGGAGATTTATTGCCAGAGAACTTCACTGAGCCTTCAGGAACTATTTTGGATCGTGGATATATCGCACTTCAGGCTGAAGGCCAACCCATCGAATTTCGTAAAGTGGAACTGATGAAACTGGAATAAAAATTAATATACCACAGATTACACTTTATTTTCACGGATGCTTATTTGAAGTCTTTCTTAGTGTAATCTGTGGTGAAATTAGTTGATTGTTATTCACTCAACTGGTAACAAACCAGCTGCTGCAAATACCGCAAATACAATTTTCCGTTGGCAGCTACCGGAACCGTCCATGCCGGATTTTTCACATCTTCCAGGGCAGATCTTATTTCGCCAACCAATTTAAAGCTATCAGGATTCGGGCTGACCAGGTAAAGATTTCCTTTTATATCCTGACAAATCAGGTGATCATCAGCAAAAGTGGTTGTTCCCTGTCCAATCTGATCTGTGCTCCACATTTCTTTTCCTGAAGCCAGTTCGATGCATTTAAACTGACCGTTTGGTCTCGAACTGTCGCCCGAATAACCGTAGATATATCCATCAATCAGAATGGGATCGGAATGCTGGGCCTCCAAAACATGGCTTTTCCAAACTACACGAAATCCATTTTTTGTAACCTGAAGTGTTTCACATCCCATTTTATAACCTGAAGAATGGAAAATCAGGTCATTAGATACAATGGGTGTTGTTGCATTTACTCCGTAACTGGTTTCCCAGGGAGCTGTCCACAACGGTTTACCGTCTTCAGGATTTAAGCAGGAAATTCCGGTGCCATGGTATATCAGTATGAATTTCTCATCCTCAATATTCACAGGTATTGAGGCTGAGTATCCAACATTTCCGTCCATTGATTTCCAGATCAGGTTTCCGTTTGATTTGTCGAAGGCAATAACCAGAGCAGTTCCTCCCCCTTGTACAATAACCTTATTCCCAAAAACGAGTGGGGTGGTAGAATATCCCCAGGTTGGTTCCTCACCACCTTCATCTTTTACATTTTTGTGCCAGATCATTTTCCCGTCTTCGAGCTGCCAGCAAACCAGATCACCGCTCCGGCCAAAGGTGTAAACTTTGTTTTCGTCGATAAACGGAGTTGCGCGTGGGCCGGGCCCATGACTGGTACCTGTTTCAGCTTCGTACGAACCTGTCCAGATCAGTTCGCCGGTTTCGGAATTAATGCAAAAAAGCAAATCGTGATTTTTGTCCCTGCCCGGAACGATCAGCCGGTTTCCCTGAATCACCGGCGACGACCAGGACGCAGTAGCCATATTCTGACATAAATAATTTACATCCCAGAGTTTTTTCATGCCCTTCGACCAGTCGGTCTGAATTCCGGTGGTCGCGCTTTTTCCTTCGAAATTTACCCCCCGCCAGTTCGGCCAATCAGCTACATCGCTTGTAACAGGCGGAATCGAAGCCAATTGTTCCGGGATCTTTTCACGTTTGCCCGATAATGTTTCGCTGCCTTTGGTCATTTTATAAATCATGTAGGCAAAATAGCCTCCAAGAATAAATCCTATGGGCGCAGCAATTAGTAAAACTTTCTGATATCGTTTCATGGATTTGGTGTTTTTGGTTTTAACAAATATATCCAAAATTAACGAACATAAATCCTGAAAATATTCAGAAAATGCTAGATGTTAGACAGATGAACCATTGTTTGGAACCAGAACCTTTGGATAATTTCAGGAGGAATCAAAACTACCACGCTCCTTTTCCTGAAAATAATATTCTGTAAACCTGAATTACCGGATAACCTTGATAAAATACAATGATACCAAAAAAACAAGGATGGCAGCTATCTCAATCCACCAGGTTCTGTTTTTGATTTTCGACAGGATTATTGCCAGCGATAGAATTAAAAAGATTACGGCAGAGATCCAATATCTGAAATCGATAATCAGGGAAAGCATGCTTAAAAAGATGCCTGCTACAGCTGAAATTGTATGAACTTTTCCTTCCAAACGATTGCGAAAAGCAGGAGATGCTCCAACAAAGCATATTCCGGAGCCTGCAAAAAAAATCAGTGGCGTTGAGGCCACAATCATGACCGGAATCATGAAAAACCACCAGAAAAGGGTAAAAATGAAATTCCTGTTTTTTCCCAGTGCATAATAGCTATCAGAAAGTGATTGCCTGACTCCATGCCTGAACCAGATATAAAGGAAATAGGTGATGAATAGAACTGAACTAAAAGTTAGCAGAATAACATTTATATAAATTGTTTTCATCTAAAATAAGTTAGAACAGACAAATTCCAGATTACTTAACAGATTTCAGGCCCAGGTTGTTGCGAAATTTATTCCTGAATAATCGATCCTGATGTGCAAAAAGAATGAATTTTAAAATAAAACCGCCTAACTGTTAGTGAGTTAAGCGGTTTTTAAGTGATCCCACCGGGGTCTTAATTGTGCAATATTTTGAGTATTTAAAAACTCAATAAAATCAATATTTAATATTTTATATGCAATGAAAATCAATAAATTATAATTTAAAATTACATTGCATTAAGTTTCAAGATATTTCAATATGTTGCGGTTATCTCGTGCAAGTTAATTATATTTGCACGAGGCTAATTCAATAATGAAATAATGGCAACTGTTACAGCGTACATCAGGACATCAGCAAAAAAGACAGATAAGGTTTATGTCCGGTTTCGTGTTAGTGATGGCAAAATTCAACTGTATCACAAAAGCAAAATCGAGGTTGATCCGAACAATTGGGACCCCAAAAAGCAGGAAATAAAAGCTAAAATTATTTTTGATTCTGCTGAACGTAGCAAGTTCAACGGGGATGTTGCCGATAGGAAAAAGCTTATCCGGAAAATTTACGACAACTCCCCCGGGCTATCCTCTGAATTGCTTGATTTGAAAATTGATCAGGAAATACACCCTGAAAAATACATCCAAGATAAAGAATCATCCCATACTTATTTTGAAATCTTTGATCGGTTTTTGGCACAGCATAAAGTTTCGGATGGAAGGCGTGAACATTTTAAGGTATTGAAAAGAGCGCTCCAGCGTTATGAGCTTTACCGAAAAACTACTCTACAGATTGATACAATTACTAAAGACACGATCCGGGATATTGAAGATTTCCTGAAGGATGAACCAAGTGTTTTTAAAAAGATTCCGGAGATTTATAAACTGGTGCCAGAAAGCCGAACACCTCAGCCGCGCGGAATCAATACCGTTTCCGGGATTCTTTCAAGATACCGCACATTCTGTTTATGGTTGGTTAAAGAGAAAATGACTCAGAATAATCCTTTTGATGGATACTCAATTGATGGTGAAATTTACGGTACTCCATTTTATTTAACCATTGAAGAGCGAAATACTCTTTATAACAAAGATCTATCAGACCGTCCAGAGCTGGCAATTCAGAGGGATATATTTATCTTTCATTGTTTAGTTGGTTGTCGGATCGGTGACCTTTATAGCCTGAAAACATCCAGTGTGATAAATGGAGCGATTGAATACATTGCATCGAAAACGAAAGATGAAAAGCCAGTTACCGTTCGTGTGCCGTTAAATTCAATCGCAAAGGAAATTTTAAGCCGGTATCCCGCCCGGGATGATGGGCGATTGTTCCCTTTTATTGCTGAGCAGAATTATAATTACGCGATAAAAGCAATGTTTGGAGCTGCTGAACTTACCCGAATGGTTACTGTATTGAATTCCGCAACCCGGAAAGAGGAAAAACGACCTTTGAATGAAGTTGCAAGCAGTCACCTGGCCCGGCGTACTTTTATTGGCAATCTGTACAAAAAGGTGAAGGATCCGAACCTTGTAGGTTCTCTTTCGGGTCACAAAGAAGGCAGTAAAGCATTCGCCCGGTATCGGGAAATTGACGAAGAAATGAAACAGGATCTTGTGAAACTTTTGGAATAATGACAACCTGAGATAATATGGAAAACAACAATGGTTTTCAAGAAGAATACAAAAAACTTGATCAAGAAGCGGCGAAGTATAATAGGCGGGAGTTTGATTTAATCTATGAAATTATTTCTGAACTGGTGAAGGATCGGAATGATGTCGGAGACAATGGAAACTTTGCCCTTCCTCTTGTTAAAGGCGAAATAATAGATGAAGCTATTCAGGTAGCCGGTTTTTCAAAAGACGAAAATTTTATTGCTGATTTTAAGCATTATCGAGATATTGAACAAAAAGCCAGAGACCTACAATTGAAGGCTTTAGAACAAGCAGTTAAAAATATGGGAGCCAATTGTTCTTTCGAGAATTCGATGCAGAAATCAGGCTTCATTAAAAGCAATGACTTACAAGGGATTATGGATAATATTATAGCTCATTCAAAAGAAGAAAATCCATATTTCCCTCTCCAAGCACCATGTGATGAAGAAACAAAGGAAGATGAAAGACTGGATCAGTTATTTGGCTCAAAAGGTTATAATATTACGGGGGCATGGTTAAGACCTTATTTTGACGAGCTAAAAAGATATAAAGTAGACGCTCTACTTAATGAAATCGGATTTCCCACCATCGACCTCTTTATATTAATAAAAAAGGTTGGTGATGATATAAACAACAACTCAGACAAATCAATCAAGTTGGATAACAACATTTTGGATGTATTGAAAGAGTTTGATGAATACCCAGGAAGTGGTCAAGTTATCCAGCTATTGTTCCTTTTAGGAATTATTAAGTGGTTTGAAGATTCTGATATTAACGAAGGCGATAACGGGTATGATGAAGCAAAGTCCTTGCTCGATAGAATTGTATCCAGATTCATAAAAATATATGTGATATATAGCTGCTATTTTCATAAAGATGAGCACTCTAAGCCTCTTGACGAATTTCTGGCTAATGATAATACAATAACTCCATTTAGATTAGCCATGAGGGAGAGGAATATATCAAAGGGAATTAAGGAAGCCGATAAGCCAGATAACGAAACAGATGAAAATCGAAATAATAAAAAATTCATCGACTGGATCATAACAAGTAAAGACAAGCCGAAAATAATTTCATTGTTGCACGAGATTTTGAATGGTAAAAAAGGCAGACCTGTTGCTCATGTTATTCTTGCCTTAATGGAATCTGGAATGATAATAATTCCAAAACCGAGGACTGATTTATATGAAAGTATGCGAGTTGAGTTCGGTGATATTGGAACCGATCAGTCAATAAACGACATACTTAATCCAGCCAATGAGCACAAACGAGAGAAAACCTTGATAAATTCGATCGTGCTCAAATTAAGTGAGATAGAATAATTAAAACTCTGATTTATTTCCTTTAGGTGCGGCGTATAAAGTTGCGCCTTTTTTTATGTCAGCTTGTTTATGCTTGTGACAAGCATAAACAATATTAAACAATTGTAGATGATTGCATTAGTGTGTCTATTTGTAGTCATCAAACAATCGGTATAGTGCGCACATTCCGATGTTTGGTATAACTGAAATAAGAATGTGACATGAGTTCAAAATTAATCGAATTAGCCAAAGAAATGCCGGGTCTGTCGATAAATGCAAATTTTGCAGACTTGGTGGCAGCTTTTAGAGAGGTTGCTAAGGAGCACAAAAAGGAATTAGAAGAAATTGTCATCTCAGAAAAAGCTGAAACATACCCAACGCCAAAGCAGGTTTGTGAAATACTAGGAGTTGATAACTCAACACTCTGGAGATATAAAAAGCGCAATTATCTGGTTCCCATCGAGGTGGGCGGAAAGCGCCGGTACCGGATGAGTGACATCAAAAAGATTTTGAATGGTGGTAAACAAGCCTTGCAAAATCAGAAGTAATGAACGATCTCAACTACATAAGGTTGATCAATCGGTTCTGGTTACTTGACTTGGAATTCAACTTTTCCCACCTGGTAATACATCTTTTCTTCAAACTTCTTGAGATCAATAATCGGCTTGGATGGAAAGAGACTTTCAAGTACCCAAACAGCAGGATGGAATCAGAAATAGGAACCCGCCAAAAGAACTTGATTGATGCCCGCCAAAAACTCATTGATGCTGGATTGATTCGATATGAAAAAGGATCTACCAGAGATGCCGGGGTTTATCAATTACTTTCTGATGGGGTTACAAAAGAAAGTAATCAGGAAAGTAATCCAGAAGATAACTTTCCTGATGTTGATCAAAAAGACGGACAAAAGAAAGTAATCAGGGGTACATTAACTAAACAAGATAAAACTAAACAAGAAGAGAGTATTACCTCCTTACCTCCAAAACTTGACAAAGAAATTGAAGAAATTTTGGAGTTATATCACCGGTCCAGTAGTTCTTTACCCAAAGTCATCAAAATTACAAATCAAAGAAAAACAGCTATCGGCGCCAGGCTAAAAGAGCATGGAATTGACCAAATCAAAAAGATGCTAAGCAATGTATCTGAATCAGATTTTTTGCAGGGAATGAACAAGAATAACTGGACCGCGGACTTTGATTGGTTATTCAAGCCTCAGAATTTTTTAAAAGTATTGGAAGGAAACTATAAAAATAAGACCAATGGAAACAAACAACAAAACGACAAAAGAGCAGCTACAAGACCTGCAACTAAGGATGAACTCGCTCAAGACACAGGATGGTGATTTTATACGATGGTATCTTGGAATGTTGATAAACAATAAACGTATTCTAGGTAGTCGTCGGGATAATACAATGGTGTACCTTCCTTATACTGGAGGAGATGAAGATCTGATTTTTAGATTATTTAAAGGATATGTTCGACTCACCTTTCCTGAATTTGTAATTGATAAATTAAACACAAAAGTAATCGAATACCTCATTCAGATTGCTGTTGGCAAAGTTAAAAGCAAAGGATTGATTGTACGCGGAGCCTGTGGCGTTGGTAAAACTGCCATGTTAAAAATATGGTTGAAATTTCGTCATGATATTTTGTCTCTTAGTGATGAAACTTTAGTAAAGGCAATATTAAATGGCGAAACTGAGAAACTACTTAAAATCGATTTTATTGATCCAATGACAACTTTGTCAAGGTTTACAACTGATGGCTATTCCTTTTTTACTGAAGATTTTGGGGAGATTCTTTTTATTGATGATTTAGGTCCAAATTCATCTTTAAACTATTTTGGAACAAATCTAAATATTCTGGAACAATTGATTTATGCCAGATATTCTAGGTCGAAAGAAAATCGAGCTCTTGAACTCTATGCAACAACTAATTTGACCACATCTCAACTTTCTGATTTGTTAGGTGAACGCGCTTTGTCTCGGCTTATTGAAATGACCGCCTGGAAGGAGGGATTACTTGAGGGAACCGACCGGCGAAAAGAAAGTTCTCAACTAAAGGTATGGCCAAAATTACCTTATACGAATCAAAGCAATGGAAAAAGCTATCCTAATTATGATCCAATTTAGATCATAGAATTAAAATTATATGACTGAAAATCAAATCCATAAAATGCAAGTGATGTCAATTTGCACGAGAATTGCATTTTAATCAGAAAAATTGAAGAAAAACTCCACTTTCTGAACATGAAAAGCAACATAATCGACTTTCGCGGAAACAGAAATATATTTTAAATAGAACACATTACAAAAAAATCTCATGGGAGCCCTCACTTTTTCCGCTGATATAGATATTACTCAATTTTCCAGAAAGATTAAGCAGCTTGATAATAGCCTGACTCTTATAGCTCAAAAGGCCGCTAATTCAGGATCAATTCTTGATAACTCATTCAAAAAGGCCGGCACTTCAGCAGCCGGTTTATCATCCGATCTTGGAGGGCTTCAGCGTTCATTGCTGGGATTGGCTTCAGTGGCTACTTTGGGCCGGTTAGGTCAACAGGTTATCAATATCCGGGGCGAATTTCAACAGTTAGGAATTGCCTTTGAAGTGATGCTTGGAAGTAAGGAAAAAGCTGATAAGTTGATGCAAGAACAGATTGCCTTTGCAGCTAAAACACCTTTTACTCTTACCGATGTAGCAACCAATACTAAACAGCTCCTTGCAATGGGTATTGCTACTGAAAAGGTAATGGCTACCATGAAAGCCCTGGGCGATGTTGCCGCCGGTACTTCGGTACCTATTGCCCGTGTTGCAATCAATTACGGTCAGGTTGCCACTTTGGGAAAACTGCAGGGCCGGGAGTTACGCGACTTTGCCATGGCCGGGATTCCTTTAATTGATGAACTGGCTAAAAACTTAGGCAGGGCCAAATCAGAGATTGCCGATATGGTCACAGCCGGACAAATCGGTTTCCCGGAAGTTGAAAAGGCATTTCAGACCATGGCCGGAGAAGGTGGTAAGTTCTACAACCTGATGGAAAGACAAAATGCAAGCGTTACCGGTCAGATATCCAACTTAACGGATAAACTGCAGGTGATGTTTAATGAGATCGGCAAATCAAACGAAGGGTTGATCTATGGAGGAATATCCGGTTTAGGTGGTTTGATTTCTCATTATCAAGAGATTTTGGATATTCTCAAAGTTATAGTTGCAACGTATGGAACATACCGGGCGGCATTGATCGCAGTTTCAGCAGCCCAATCGGTTACCAGACTTTCTGAGAACATTCAACTGATGATGATGTTCCGGAAAGAATTAGGCCTTGCAACAGCAGCCCAGCAAGCATTCAACACAGCTTCAAAAGCAAATGTTTATGTTTTGACTATTGCAGCTTTGGCCGGATTAGTTACAGCCCTATATTCTTTCACAAAATCAGCTTCTGAATCAACCAAAGTTTCAGTCGAGTTTAATAACTCACTAACTAAAGAAACTGAAGCAATTGAGAAAAACTTCAAAGCTCTTACTGATGCAAAAGAAGGATCTATTCAACGAGCTGAAGCAATCCGGACAATCAATGATAAATACAAAGAGTACCTGCCAAATTTGATAACTGAAAAAGATTCTCTTCTTGAGATTAAAAAAGCTCAGGATGCTGTAACTGAATCAATGGCAAAAAGTTTAGCATTTAAAGATCAGCAAGATGAATTATCAAGCATTAAAACAAATGTTGACAGTCAGCTTAATACTTTCTATTCCCAAATAGATAAAGCCTCAGATAAGCTAAATGATATTCAAAAGGGCAAATTCAAAGCATTACTTGAACAGTACAAGGATCAAGCTGCCCTGAGCTTTAAAAATCTTGGATATTTCCCCGCGAACCTCAGTTCTGGAGTAGGCGATTTATTCAGCAAGATTTCAGGATTATCTTTTGGTAAAGGAATTGGAGGTTCTGGAATTTCTGGAATTGAATTATCTATCAAAGATTTAATTCTTGCTGAAATTGAATTGGATCAAAAAACTAAAGGACTTTCTTCAACCTACGAATCATATCTTGAGGCCCTGGGTTTAACAAACAAAACAACCAATGATTCAAGCGCGGCCCTAAAAACAGTACAGGATCAAATTGAGGAAACTCAGCAAGCCATTATTGAAGGTGAGAAGAAACTTTCAGAAATGCGATCTTCCGGATCAACAGCAACTAAAAAGGAGATTGAAGATCAAAAAGCCGCAATTGACGAATACAAAAAAACGCTTGAAATACTGACCGGGGTTTCCCAGAAACAAAAGAAATCAACTGATGATTTGAAAGCGGCTCAGGAAGATCTTGAGAAAGCTGTCAAATCTGGAAATAAAACTCAGATTGAAGCATCAGCAAAAAGATTAACTGTACTTGAAGCCGAAAAGAAAAAACTTGAAGAGATTATTTCATTGGAATTGCAAAGGGCTTGGAGCTCTCAGTTTGATAGACAATCAGTAAAACCGATTACTTCAATAGGTTCTAAAACAATAGTGCAAGTAGGATCTTCCAGAGTTAACAGTGGAATCAGAGAGGAGGTAGTTGAAATTGATAATATCTATGGTCCAATTTGGAAGAAATCAAAATTGGAAGTTGGAAAACTCAACAAACAAGTACTTGATGGAATAAAGAAGGCTGCAAAAGACCAGGAAGACCTTGACAAGGAAAAAACTGACAGGTCAAGCAAATACTATGAAGATTCAATCTCTTTCATGGATAGCTTACTTATGAAATATGGTGAGATGTTAGGAATGACAGAAGAGCAAGCCGGTTTAATTTCTTCATTGGCTAAAGGTGATTATTTCGCGGCTGTTTTCAACATGATTGGTATTATTGGCACCTTTTTTAAAGCTGAAAAAGATTACATGTCAGACTATTACAAAAGTCTGAATGAGCAAACAAACAAGCTTTTAGAGAACATAAATCTGATAAATCTTTCCTTGACAAATATTGGTTCGTCTGGTTCGTTAAAATCATTCAGCTTGATAAGTTCTGAATTGCTTCGATTAAAAAACGAAGCAACTAGATTGAATGAGCAGCTGGTAATTGTTGCAACTGGAGATGGAAGACACAGCAATACAGGAACCCAAAATACAGGAACCTCAGGACGTACTGGTACTACAGATGAAGAATCACGATCACGAACCATTTTAGATTTATCGAAACAAACAGCTGAATTATATACAGAAATTGAAGAGCTCACTTACAAGCTTTTAGATCCAAATTTAACTGAAGAGCAGAGAATTGCTATCAAAGAGCTTCTTGACACTTACAATGGATTGCTTGATTCAATTGATAATTCTATCAGAGACATAACCGGAACAACCGTCCAGGAACTTGGCAATTCTTTAATCGATGCTTTTGCCGCTGGTGAAAATGCCGCAATACAGTGGGGTGAAACATTGGATGATATAATTCGGAATGTAGTTAAAGAGCAGCTCATAGCCCAGTTATTAACAAAACCAATTTCGCAGGCAATTGATATTTTGATGAATGATGCAGCTGATGGATTAAGTCCAGAAGAGGCTGCAAAGTTTGATAAATCGATGAAGACTTTGTTCGATGTTACCCAGCCAGTTATTGAACAGGTTAATGAATCATTCAAAGCTATGGGTATTGATTTATTTGATTCAGTTGATAGCTTAAAAGCAAACTCTTTAACAGGAGCTGTTCAAGGTATTACTGAAGATACTGCAAGTATTATTTCTGGTCAAATGATGGCTATTCGTGTTGATATCAAAGCAAATCAGAATATCATGATTAATCAGCTTGAATTGATGGATCAAGGGCTTTCAATCCTTCAGAACATCGAGAAAAATACAAGAAATAATTCTGAGCTGCCTGGCATTAAAGCCGAATTAGTTGAAATGAACCGACAAATAAAAAACCTAGCATAATGGAACTATCAGACGAATTTAAAAACAAGGCCTACGATACAAGCAAACAGATCTGTTTTGGTCTATTTATCGATTCTATCCGGAAAATTATCATTTCTACAATTGAAAGTAGTTCTGAAAGCTTGTCTGAAGAAAGCGACACCACAAAGCTCAAGAAAGACATGCTTGCGAATATTGGCAAAGAAATGGTACCGGTTTTAGCCACAGCTTCAGCAATTAAAAATTGTGGTTTTCCCAAATCTCTCATTTTCATAACAGATTCAGGTCAGGCGATTGATTTACTTAATGTTGATGCAATCAATCAGGAAGACGTTTTCAATCAGATCCTTGACAATGTAAAACCCAACTAAACCCGGTAATCATGGCAAATTTTGAAGTCATTAAATTACAAATTGACAGTACAAAAACTGATTTCGAGTCAGTAAAAAAATATATTTCAGATCGTTATCCCCGATTTTTGGACTATTCGAATTTTCACTGTAACAAAGCCGGAATTCCGGATCTTGCTCCAGATTTATTGAATGAAATAATACTGAACGTACTTGAAAAAGATCCTGAATTCCTCGATAAGCTTCACTCCAAGAAAAAAGGCAATTACACTGAGCTTGATTTTTATATGCTTAACCTAATCAAAATGAATGCTCACTCACCTCTTGCTCCCTTCAGGTGTAAGTACTTGAACGGTAAGATAAACACAGATGTGAACTGGCAAAGGTTGAAAATTGCTGAAGAGGAGCCGGTCAATGAGGTCGATAAGCCCAAATTGATATTAAAACAATTTCGCTATGTCGTTTGGGTGTTCAGAGGACTTGATTTAGACGTACTGGAGAGAGCCGTTTTTGAACATCGTTTTATGAATGATGAACCAATTTCAGATTGGCCCGGACTTGAAAATAAAAGAATAATTTACAGAATTTACAATCAGGTTATTGAAGTAATTCATCAAATCCTTTATTTCTATGACCTGACAACAATAAAACCACAACATGAACTTACTAACCGGCAACATGAATTGGTTGAAAAGTTCAGAAAAACACATCAAATTCAATTAAAAACTAATCGGGTTTAAAGATCAGAGAATTAATATTTAATATTTTGCAAAATGAAAGAAACTAAAGTTAGAATCGGAACACAAAGTTTAGCCATGATTCAATTGGAATCTGAAATATCAAATGCAGTTGCATTAGTCAACGGGCCACTTGCTGAAGCAATCTGTAACATTGGATTTACACCGTCTGATGAGATTCTAAAAGATTGTATGAACGGAGGCCGGGCCATTACCCAGGAATACTATGAACGACTTACAAAAGAATTATCGGTTATGTCTATCCCATCATCGCGGACATTGTTTGAAAATTCCGCACGCGAAGGATTAAAACAATTTCATTTAACCCGGAAACTGATTGAAAACAAGTGCAGTTCAAACATTCGAAAGTACATCTCTTTTGAAAACGATTTAGCGGTGTATTCTGATGAGGCGAAAAAGCAGCTAAACGAGGACTTTGGGATTTATATTACTAACCCTGATGAAATAGAGCTGTACAACCTCCATTTAGAAGCCTGTGAGGCGCTAAATAATCTTTTTAAAGGTTATCGTTCCCATGTTTGGAATCAATATTTTGAATTTGAAAATGGGAAATTTAAGCCCGGAATAATCAACTATGACGTACTACTCACCAACATTAAAAAAGCTAATTAAATGGAAAATCTGAAAACCCTTGCTGATAAAATTATTGAAGCAACCAAAGAAATAGTTGAGGGATCCGGACGGGAATACGAACCAACTAAGTTTGTTGATTCAGTAGACAATCAAAATGCACCTTCAGAAAGCGAAAAGGAGCAATTTAGCAGCAAACTTGCAAGCCAAATTGAGGAAGGAACTAAGAAAGCCCTAGAATATGACGAATGGTACAAAAAGGAATATGGTTCTAAAAATTCTCATGTTTCATGCAGAACGGTAAGCTTATAAATAAATCATTGCCCGGTATTCAATCCGGGCAATTTACTTTAATCCAATGAAATCAAATAGAAGCTCGAAACTTACCGCTAGGCAGCTTAAATTTTGTGAAGAATATCAATTGACTCTAAACGCGACTCTTGCAGCTATTAGAGCTGGATATAGCGAAAAAACGGCAAACAGGATCGCCAGTGAAAACTTGTCAAAACCTGTCATCCAAAATAAAATTGCTGAGCTTCAAAAACTGACACGAGAAAAGGCAGAAATTACAAAACAAGAGATCATGGATGAGCTTGGAGCCATACTTCGGGCTAATATCAGCGACTACATGAAATTTGACGGCAAAAAGATTGAATTCAAGTCATTCAGTGAATTGTCAGAACATCAATTGAAAGCCATTGAAGGAATTAAACAAGGCAGAAACGGAATCGAATTGAAGTTACACGGAAAAAGCTGGAGCATTGATAGAATCTGTAAGCTATTAGGGTACGACGCAGCCCATGACATATTTATATCCCTTGAAAAATTGGACGAATCAGTCCTTGATGCGATGATTGAAAGGTTAATGACTAAAAATAAGTAACAATATGAATTCTAAAAAAGACAAAATTGAACTTTTGAAAGCAATTTCAACCGGTGAAATTGATCCCAACGTGCTTTCAAGTGAATCTGTGATTGTATCAGATGGAAAAGAAGCCTTTGCCGGTCTGATGATAAGCGTAGCAAACCATAAAGCCGGTAATAAATCCCCGGTGATTTATATAGGTGAAGCCAAGGCGCTCATTGAAGAGTGTCTTGTAAATATTTCTGAAAAGCGAAATGATAGCCGGCATGTTGTAAACAGTGATATAGATCAAAGTTAGTTTTCTTTCATTTTAATTTAAGTTCCAGGGATGCGTATCAAAAAGCGCATCCCTTTTTCATTTCTAAATTAGTATTATCCTGGAAAGAATTCTCTGGGGTGTGATATCTTGTGTATCAAATTGAAAGATAAAGATTTGATTTACCCACTATTCACAGGCATTTTGAATGATTGGTTTTCTGACTAAAAATCAGAAATAAGTCAACTGCTAAGAAAAGCTAAGGTTCAAATAAGAATTTTTCAAACTTACCTCTAGTTTTAGTGGATCCAAGTTTGAAAAAAAGACTGATTACGCTTCTTTAAAATACATGAATTTTTATAAGGTGTAGGTTCTCTCGTCGAGCTTTTACTTCAATGCATGATGCAAATACTAGAGATGCTTTTGCTTTTGTTTTTGTAACTAGACTGAAAATGAGTCTTATATAGTTTGTCCTTTCGTTTTTTAGTTCAATTTCTCATTTTCGCAGGGCGAGGCAGGGCACACCCAAAGCTGAATTTTAATTCAGCAAGCTATGTCTAAAAAGAAGAGATCACCGAAAAGGAGAGTCAACAAACAGATTATTAGTAGCTCTCAAAAAGTGAAATTAGTAAAAACCAATGAGCAAAGTATGCTCATTGGTTTTTATGCCAATAATTTCTTTTGGGGTTATTGTGCAGGAAAGATTTTGGATCTTTTGATCAACTATTATTTCCCGGGATTATTCCAGTGATCCGCTTGAGATTATAGATGGAAATTCAACTGACAGAATATCAGTTGATAATGAATTGTTGTGTTCAATTTGCACGAATACTGCACAAATCTGGCATTATTGTCTCTTTTGAACTTCACTTAACCTGGCATTGTCTTCCAGAATTTGGTTTGGAATTCGATTCAAAAAGGTTGAAGGAATCGCGTTGTGTATGTCAAGCATCCGGCTTGCTGTTTCAAGCTCGGAGCGTTTGAAGTAAAATTTTGACCGTGTTTTATTTCCGGATGGATATCCAACAATCCAGCGTTTGTGCCTCCAATCCTCTACAATCTTTCTGGTGAACATTAAATATGCCTGGTTGGGAGTAACAAACTCATCGATTAAACCGAGCTGGGCCAAAGTCTGAATTGTACCAATTCCGATAGCATTGGTAATAATACGTTCTAGGATTTGCTCATCCATGATATTGCCTTTAAGGTTTGTTGTGAATTTCTTCCAAAAGGATTTCAAGGTCCTGGACAGACTGAATAAGATGTGTGGTTCCATTGTATTCAATGAACCCATTAATTGAATTTTCAGAACCTGAGAAAAGTTGCCAAACTGGTACTTCCAAAGCATTAGCAATGTTTACCATTTTTTCTAAGGATACATTACCATCCAGATAACTGTAAACTGATTGTCTGGGAACTCCAAGCATGTTGGCCAATTCTGTTTTACTTATCTTTTTAGCTTGCAAAATACTGTCAATATCTAAATAGTCTTTTGATCTAAATTTTGATGATTCCATAAATGATGTTTTATCGTATTGTTTGATTACAAATATAGACTTTTGTAAATGCATATTGTTACGTTTTAACATTAATTAACATTTGGATCATTGTCATTGTATTTTATTACACTATCTTTGAAGTGTAAACAATAATAATGACACAATGAAGACTCAAAAAATCAATTTTCGAAGTGTGGTTTTCAAAAGAGCCTACCTCATTGTAAAGAAAACCAGATGTTCTTTCTCATCAGCATTAACTCAGGCTTGGACCCGGTACCGGGATTTTAAAGCTCAAAAGGTTGAAGAATTGACAACCCAGATCAAAGGCTTTGATTTCTACTATCAGTATTCGGATGATAGCCGGACATACCGGTACTGGTCAAAACTACAGGATGAGATTCGCAATCAGCTATCAACTCTCCCAGGCAGCTTCATTTCTGCCATTGCTCAGCATTTTCAACCACAACAGATAAAATCATTCATTTAAAAATTACCATCATGGAAAATCAAAACATCCAACTACCAAACATCAGTCAAGCAACATACGACAGGCTTGATAAATTCATAATAGAACCCGGGTTCGTTGAATTTGCAGTCAGCAATATTTCAATTCCAATTGGATTACTCACTTATATCCTTTTAAGAAGAGAACAACTTAAAAACTAATAAAATCATTCATCTAAAAATCAAAATTATGGACACAAAAACACCTATTCAAGCCGAAATTAAAGATGGCAAACTTATTATTGATGGTGAAGAATTAAATCTGGAAGGATTAAAAGCATTGTCTGAAGACGAGCATCCATCCAGCTTAAGTAACGAACTTCAGAGACTATTTACATCGATCTCAATGATTGGTGCATTAATCGCAGGAGCTGGTCCATCCGGGAAAGTTGACGGTGAATCACTTTCATTGAATTTTCCGGATTTCTCATCGCTGTATGCTCTGAAGACAGTAGTTGATTCATTTAAAATTATGTAGTCATGAATAAGAACGAAACACTTGAAAAAATTAAAGCAGGCACAATTTGCATTGAAAACGGCAAACTGATTGGTTTGGGGTTTTACGGCAAAGAGTCTATTGATTTGATCGCTCTCGATGATTTAATGGGTAATATCTCACCCATCGAACTATCGGATATTTTTTGTGATACGGTTCAGCGGTTGGGGTCGCTTGGTCTATATCTTTATAAAGCCGGGGAGTCAGTGCCAGATCCGTCCGGTGCCCTGCTGTGTGGTGTTCCTGATGAGAATGCATTGTTTTATATTCATTTGGTTTCAAAATTATTTAGAGCTTGACAGATAATGAAACTCAAAGAGCCTGAATTTACAAATTCAATTTTATTGTACATCGATGAGCACTACAAGCGCTGGATAGATTTCGCCTCATACCATTGCTCAAGGACCGGTAAAATAACCGATTTGTTTCAACTGATGTCTGACATCCAAAATGAAATATTGAGCCTGAAAACAAAAAGAATGGTCCGGCTCATGTTATCGAGATCCGGCAATTATACCAAACTAGATCTGTTTGTTTTACGATCAATTAAAATCCGAATTTATGGAACCATGTGAAATTGGAATCATCAAGAAAACTTACCTATCTGAAGGTGAACTCAGAGAGGTAAAGCGAATAGCTGAAAAAAGCTTGGTAACAGAAAAAGAACTTGATTTTGTTATCGCGATGGCTGGCCGGTCTACCAGAATAGCACTGAATCCAGTACCTCCAGGAATTGAAGTACGAATCCAGCCAGATGGGACTAACTTCTCAATTATGCGTATAAGTAACTAAATTTTGGTATTCTGAAAAGACAACCGGACTTTACTCAACCAATTTAACAATCGATAAATAACTCTGCATATAGGAAGACAGTGACCTATTATAAATTTAAAAACACATCAGATCATGATCATAATTTACGAAGGATCAGAACAAGACTTTTGGACTAAGCTCGGTGAAGTCGTTGAAAAGGTTATAAATGCCAACGAAACACGAAAGGTCTCACCTCTCTCGAAAGTTGAAGCTTGTCAAAGACTTGGAATAGCTTACAAAACACTTATGAAGGTTATGCAGGAAATGAACCTGACAGACATTTATCCATCAGACATAAACCGGATTCTATTAAAATACCCGAAGTATATCAATAAATCAAACATAAATCAATAATTAAAGCACAGCCCTGCAAAACGTTGCTAAGGTGTTAAAACATGTTAGTTCATCGTGTCACTCAGCTTAATCTTTTTCTCTAAAAGGAGCCTCCAGAAATGGGGGCTTTCTTTTTATATTGAATTATTCTGAATTGTTTATATTTGAAGTAAAAGAGCAACGTATGAACAGAGAAGAGTGGGATAAAAAACTTATAGCTGATAGAGGCCAAGAATATTTCGATAAAAATAAGGGCCTTCTGGATTCTCAATGGGATTATATTGAGTCTTTGGGTGAGCCCAGCAATGAAACCCCTGTTAAACGAGAAGATTTGATAATTTTAAAACCAGAGTTTCCGGAGTCTATTAAAAAGGAGTAACCTGGTTTATGTGGGATCCGGGGCCAAGGAAGAAGATTTGAATGTAATCGATGATTATATATGAAGTTACAATAAGTAGTTCAATTTCAAGATCACTTCTCCAACTTAATAAGGGTCCCAGATATCTCAATTGTTTTATTTGGTTGTATGATGTATTTCAAGTTGATAACTCCATTTGATCCTTTTGAAATTGAATATTCATAAACCATTTGTAAGATTTCATTTAGATTGCTTTTTTGTACTGGATGAGATCCAATTAGAATATAATCCTGGTCACCCTCAGTTATGATGCCGGTTCTGTTTGAAAACTCATTCAAAGTATTAAACGATCGATATTCGCATACCATATCTGGCTCGGTGGTATAGTAAAGAATTCCCTGAGGAATATAGGTTTGATTAATGTCTCCAGTAGAAAAAATAAATCCCTTTTCTAAAAAGGGCTTGAAATCAAGAAAGGCAATTGAAGTGCTTCCAGGATCTGTTCTTTCAATGTATTTATTAGTCGAGCAGGAAAAGGCTAAAATTGATGCTAAAGCGAGAATAATAAGTTTTGATTTCATCGGAGTGGTTTTTTCTTTAAAGGTAAGGAAAAACCATACACAAAACATTGAATTTTAATCACATAAATTAAGTTGAACTAAATCCGATGGCGATCGGAGTCATATCGGCGCAATTCCCAATTCTATAAATAATTATTTATGTATGCAGAAGTAGTGTTAAATGTCTAAATATACAGATTCAAACATCTTCTGAATTTCTGGTATTACTTCCTCAGAATGAACCCGTTTATCTAAAATTAAGTACGAGCTGTTGTTTCTGTTTTCAACATGGATAAAGTGTTCTGGATTAAAAAAGGTTCTGCCTTTTTTTGCATATATCCGAAATCTCTGAGTATTAATTTCACATGTTTCGTTTGGCTTTTGTGCACCTATAAATCCAAACGATGCATCTGAATCTATTTCAGTTTTAAAATGAATTATTGCAGTAAAACAAGTGGATAGTATACGAAAGGCTTGTGAGTCATTCGTTAAATGGGTAAACCTGTTTTCTGCTGCTGAATGGGATTTTAGGAAAAATTTAAGTACATAAACTTTAAAGCCGAATGCTTCAATATGAATTAAATACCTTTTATTTTTTGTGGTCTTGAAAGAATACAAATACCGCCTGAAGGGCTGGGTTGCTCCAAGATCCTTGGGGCCAATATAGTTTACTGAAAATGAATGTGGGAAATGGGCACTAGAAGATATAAGCATATGCAGCACATCTGTCTGCCTTTACTTTATCAGCAGGTATAACTACAAACTTACCAACCATTCTAGGTTTTGTATCCTTGCTGCTTAATGCTTTACTTTGCTTTTTATTTTTCACAATGTTACCCATCTGATTAATTGGTTACTCGATTAAACGATTGTTTCATTTGTATGATACAAACTTATGGAATAATTTTCCATTTGTACATCAAATGACGTACAAATTTATCTATTACCCATAAAAATTAATGATAATTAATGCCAAGACAACCTTTTACATTATAAGATAGACTCCTGTGGTGAAATATTATTTGTGCAAATCTCGTGCAAATAAACTATAATAGAAAAGTCAACCACTGATTATCAGATGATTGACTTTTTTACTGTGATCCCACCGGGATTCGAACCCAGATCATAAGAACCGGAATCTTACATTCTATCCATTGAACTATGGGACCGGCTTGTTTTAGCGAGTGCAAAAATAATAAAACTTGCCTTTAATATGCCTTTTTCAGAAAAAATCATGAAATTCAAATTCCTTTTTTCCAAACTTAGGTTCCTGAAGCCTGAATTTTTGGTAATTAACAAAATCCATTGTTGATAATTTAATCTGATATTCATTTTCGCAAGCAGAGAATTGTGCTACTTTTGAAGGAATTAAATCCACCGTATGATTACTGAAAAACTTCTGAAGGAATGTCGAAAAGAATTTGAGGCATATTTCCAGTCTCTGATAATTGGTACCACCGAAATCCAGCATAAAGTCGACGAAGTTCGTGCACACTCTTTGCGTGTTGCTCAAAATTCACTCATTATTGCCAAAGTGGTTCTGCAAAATGAAGAAGAAAAGTTTGTTGCCGAAATGATTGCTCTGCTCCACGATATCGGCAAGGCTGCCATGCTTGCATTGGGAACTGAATCTGCAACCACAATACAACGCGATCATGCCACTGAATCTGCCAGGCTGATCCAGAAAATGGCTTTTTTTGCAAATTTATCTGATGAAGATCAGTTGATCGTAGTAAAATCTATTGAAAACCACAGTAAAATAAAACTGCCAAAGCTTGATAATGAGCAGCAAACCACTTTTGCCCGAATTCTTCGTGATGCCGATAAACTGGATATTTACGATTCATCATACCGGTTTTTTAAAGAACGGTATGGTAATCAGCCAATTGCAACCTTCGATCTGATTAATCACCCTGAAGTTTCTGATAAAATAATGAAATCGATTCTGGCCGGAAAAGCAGCCGTTGTTGACGATATGAAAACCATGAATGATTATAAACTGGTTCTGTTGGCCATGGCTTTCGATCTGAATTTTAAAATCACCTTTAAGATCATGAGCGAAAAACAATACATTCAGAAAATCTACGAAACTTTACCAAAACGCGACCAGATTATCGATGCTTACCGGTCCGTAAAACTATTTGTCGAAAATAAATTTGTTTCCTGACAAGCGTTTGAGATCCGCGATATGAGTAAGCGATTGGTTTGTATCTGCAACATGGTGACTGAACAGGAAATCATGTCCGCCCTTAAAAAAGGAGCCCGTTCAACCTCTGAAATACAAAAACTTACCGCTGCAGGTACCAGTTGCGGACGCTGCCTGGTTTTAATCGATGCGCTGGTTGAAGAGTTTATTGCAAATCTTCCTGAAGATCCGCAACAAAAACTCAATTTTGGATAAAAGTTATCACTCCTTCAACTCTCCTTTTTTGTCATTCGGGGTTTAGCTCACCCGTTTTATTCCTGAAAAATTCTCCCGGTACTGAACAGGAGTACAATTCTTGATTTTTTTTAAAATCCGGTTAAAGTTCGAAATGTTGAAAAATCCGCACCTGAAGGCAATTTCCGCGATTGTTTCGTTTGTTTCAGTTAACCGGCGTGTTGCGAAGCCAATCCGGTAATCGTTTAAGAATTCGACAAACGACCGGCCCGTTCGCTTTTTTATGAGTCTGTTAAAACTTGTTTCGGTCAAGTTGAGCATTTCTGCCACTTCCTCAACTTTAATTTTGTCCTGATAATTCGTTTCAATGAATTCGCAAACCAGTTTGATCCGGTCGCTGTTCTAAAAATCAGAGCTGTTCAAAGCCACGGAACAGAGTAATTTTTGATTTTCTGAAACCGAAAGTATGTGAAGGACTGAGATTAGTTCGATGAAGGCCTCTATCCCGTTATTTTTTGAAAGATTCCGGAGAATTGGGGAAATCTGAAAGATTGTTTGATCCGAAAATTGAATTCCCCGGGAAGCATTGTTCAGCATGTCACGAATCGGTTTCATCATGTTTCGTGCAAGCAGATTATCGTGAATCAGATCACGGTGAAACTGAATGGTGATTTCGTGTATTTCGGTGCTTTTACAATTTCCGTCATTCCAGCCATGATAAACATTGGGCCCCACAAGGACCAGTTCCGAATTATTGATGTTGCTTCGGTGATCGCCAACAATCCGTTTTGCTTCACCTGCGTTTAAAATCAGATTCAGTTCATATTCAGGATGAAAATGGACCGGGAAATCGAACTTGTTTTTTACCCGGTCGAATACCAAAAGGCAATCGCCTTGCGATAAGGGCGTAATTTCACGCTGAATATTTTCAAAAGGCCGGTTCATTTTACACAGATATTCCGGATTGATGCGAAGATAATAATGTTGTTGGTAAAGGTATAAAGTACGAACATCGTTCTGCCTTTTTTCCTGAAAAGAAACCTAAATCTGAAATCTGTTTTGGGCTGAAATTATTTCAGTTATTTTAATTACAATTACATTATGATCCAGGAATTTGTAAACTTTTTGAATTAGCTTTCGTTATACACTTTATTCCAAATGTCAGAATTTAAATTTTAAAATTATGAGAAAATTTTACCTGTTTACAGCTGTTTGTCTGTTCGGCCTGATGCTTGCCGATTGTACCCAAAAGGAAAGTATTTTATCTGAGCCAACTTCTGTTGGTGAAAATTCCGAAGTATTAAAAAGTGCTTCGATGAATAATAAATATATCGTAGTACTGAATGCGGATGCTGACATTTCGAATTCTGATCTGGAAAGCAGAACCGTAAAAGTTAAAGGGAAAGCCTTGGGGTTACTAAAAAAATACGGTGTAACCGATGAGGTAGAAGAAGTTTATGAAACTGCCTTGCAGGGATTTGCCGTAAAAATGGCCCCAGGCCAGGCTAAAAAAATGGAATCCGACAGTGATGTCAGGTACATTGAGGCTGATCAGGATATGTTCATTTCTCAGGATTTTAAAACCAAAGCAAAGCCTGGCGGTACAACACCACCTCCGGCTCAGTCCATTCCCTGGGGAATTACTCGTGTAGGCGGTGGTATAACTACAAGTTCTCATACTGCCTGGGTAATTGATACCGGTATTGATTTTACTCACCCCGATCTTAATGTTGATGTAAGCAGATCGGCTACCTTCGTTTCCAGAACAAGTTCTGCTGATGATGAAAACGGACATGGTTCGCATGTTGCCGGAACAATTGCAGCAATCAATAATTCGATCGGAGTTGTTGGAGTTGCACCCGGAACAACCTTAGTCGCAGTAAGAGTGCTCGACCGACGCGGTAGCGGTACAACTTCAGGAGTGATTGCCGGAGTAAATTATGTGGCTGCCAATGGTGTTGCCGGTGATGTGGCAAATATGAGCCTGGGAGGCGGAGTTTCAACAGCACTCGATGATGCCGTGCTGGGTGCATCTTCAGTGGTTAAATTTGCCCTTGCTGCCGGTAATGAATCCGACGATGCAAACAATCATTCTCCTGCTCGGGTAAATGGTCCTAATATTTACACTGTTTCTGCAATGGCTAACGGCGATTTGTGGGCTTCTTTTTCGAATTACAGCAATCCTCCTGTCGATTTCTGTGCGCCGGGTGTTTCAGTCTATTCAACTTATAAGGACGGTGGATATTCAACTTTGTCAGGAACTTCAATGGCAACACCTCATGTTGCAGGTTTGCTTTTACTTGGAAGTATAAAAACCAGTGGTTATGTTATTGGTGATCCGGACGGAAATCCTGATCCAATTGCACACAATTAGATTTGTAAATTGCGTAAAAATAAAAATCCCGGATAAATTCGATTTTATCCGGGATTTTTATTTTCAGGAGATGTTTAATTTCTTCTTGCAGCCCAGTCAATGGCCAGACCAATGTGTTCAATGATTTTTGGATCTTCGTAAGCTTCCGAAGTATGTCCAAAATCGGTATAAAATGAACGAATCTTTCCTTTTTCCTGAAACCAGATTATTGGATGGTCGCCCATCTTCCATTTGTCGTCTTTCAGGGTTTCTTCGTCCAGCGAAGTTTCGTCGAGCCGGGCCAGAACATTGACCTTGTTCCGTGGATTTTCTTTGTAGGTATACCATTCGTCAACAGTGCGGTATGTTTCCATTCCCCGGAAAGGGGCCATAGCCGGATGATTGGTGTTTTCCATGATTACAGTGCCCATCTGACAACGGGGATGGGTTTTAAAATAGCCTCCCACCAATTCGCCATACCAATGCCAGTCGTATTCACAGTCGGCAGCCGAGTGGATTCCGACGAATCCTTTGCCGGAATTCATAAAATCCTCGAATGCCTTTTGTTGCTGATCATTCAGTACATCCAACGTCGGATTCAGGAATACCACCACATCAAAAACTTTAAGGAATTCAGGAGTGAAGAAATCTGAGTTTTCTGTTGCAGTCAGGATCCAATTTCGTTTTTGGGCCAGTTCGCTCATCATTTTTAATCCTGAAGAAATGGAAGCATGACGAAATCCGACTGTTTTTGAAAAGACCAGAACATTAATTTTTTTATCCTGTGCCATTCCGTAGAAAACTACAAAAACAATTAAGAGTAAAAGAGAAGTAAATTTTTTCATGGTTAAGATGGTTTAGATTTAGGTTACAAGAATACGAAATTCATGCAAATAAATGGGAATTCTTTCCGGTCAATTTAAAATGGGAATCACAGGATGATTTATCCCATGATTCCCAAATGTTTGAAAATAAAAAAAATGTTTGGTTTTACCGGTTTCCGGAGCCCGGTAATAATTCGAATTGAACCGGTTTGATTATCTTATTCGTTTGGTTTGTCAGGAATTTGTATGACCTGTTCCATCGCCGGAACCGAATTTTCAGGAACATTTTTTCGGGTAATCGGGTCTGGTCTCCAGCCAATAAAAAACAGCAGGACGAAGAATCCGAGGACATAGGCAACCGCGATATGCCAACCTGATTTGAGCCAGTTTACCACCGATCGCGCTTCGTGAAATTTTGTTGAAATTGCCACTCCTGCAGAAGATCCAAACCAGATCATCGAACCGCCAAATCCAACGGCATAAGCCAGCATGCCCCAATCGTAGCCATTTTGTTCGAGGGCCAGTTTCGTTAACGGGATATTATCGAAAACGGACGACACAAAACCAAGTGAAAATGCTGTTTGCCACGATGCCGCCGGTAATTCGTTTACTGGCATCAGCGAGGCACAGGTAACCAGTGAAATCAGGAAAAGTGAACCAGCGATCGAATTTTTTGCTTCATGCCAATCCGTTTTACGAATGAATGAACCGATGATAATGGCAATCCAGACACCCAGGGCAGGAAAGTCTAAAAATACATTGGTGAGAATCGTCAGGACCAAAATCAGAATTACGATTCCAAGACGATGCCAGTCGATTTTAATATCCGGGTTGGCATCTTTTTGAATACGCTGATACTTATCCTGCTGGACCGAAGCAAATACTGAAAAGAAAACCAATGCAACAACAGCAGCCACATAGGCATGCAGCACATTAAACGGATGGACACCTTCAATCCACATCAGAGTAGTGGTGGTATCGCCAATGACACTTCCTGAACCACCGGCATTGCTGGCTGCAACAAGAGCCGCAATATATCCCATATGCACTTTGTGCTTAAATACCACGATGGCAATGGTACCACCAATCAGTGCAGCTGCAATGTTGTCGAGAAACGATGAAATAATAAAAACAGTAATCAATAAAACAAGCGGACCTTTCCAGTCGTTGGGTAAAAAATTAGGCAAAAATTCGGGTATCCTGGATTCTTCGAAATGTTTGGAGAGGAGCGAAAACCCAATTAAAAGTCCGAAAAGGTTAAGCAGAACGCTCCATTCGCCAACCCTCATATTTTTGTGAATGAATTGATCGGTCATTGAAACATGGCCAAATAAATGCTCCGGAAGATTAAATGCCGGATCAAATAAAAATTTAAAAGCCAGAATGGACATTAATCCGATGACGGCTACCCAAAGTGTATAGCGATGAAATAAAGCGACTCCTAAAAGAGTTAATCCAAATAGCAGAAACTCAGGTCTGAGACCAAAAATTAATGGAATGATTTGTACTGTTATCATAGAAATTTGATGATTGGATGACTAAAAATTGATGACTCCCGGAACGATAGAATCCCAACGGAATTCTGAAGACCAGACAGATTCAGTCAAATTAAAAATACCCGCCACAATGACTGTGATAAATGAATCAGTAAAAATAAACTTGTACTTTTATCCGGAATTGGATAAGAGAGCTTGTTGAAATTGTTCGGAGATGATCCGGCAGAATTTAATTTTGCAGCTCCAAACCAATGACGTTTTCCTGTCATATTAGGTTGGTTCGGGTGTGTAAAAGAAAAAGTAACCATTGAATTTTCTATAGCAAAAAGAGGAAAGTTCGATGGGCTTTCGAAACAACTGTTTTCACGGGTTCCGGCACTGACCGGATTTGAAACAGGCTTTTGAGTGTTTAGAAAAATGGACAAAAAAACAGTCAGTCCGATGAGACAAAGAAAATACCTCATTCTCCTAATTTTATGGCGCTGAAGGTAGAAAAGAATTTTTGTATTCAGTACTTTTTCAGAAATTTGTTCCTTGAAATGAATCGTTATTTTTTTTGTTCAAATACCATTTCAATCCCGATTTTCGTTATTTCAAAAATTGATTTTTTATAATCTATAAATACAACAATGAACTCATTCATAAAACGATATCCGATAAGCTTTTTTCTGGTTCTGGCACTTGTTCAGAGTGCATTTCCACAGCGTATTTTCCCGGAAAAAGGCACCTACGACGGAATGATTGGAAATGATAAAATTGTTCTGATTGCCGAAACCGGTCAGACTGACTACCTGAAAGGATACTTTGTGCTGAACCGGGGAAAAGCGGTGGAAGAAAGCCATTCGTTTTCCTTCACTAACTCCGGAACCAGTCCGTTTTTTCAATCCGATTTGTTTGTTGGAAATGTAAAAAAAGGAAACTTCGAAACTAATTCCTTTGAAGGAACTTTAACACTGTTAAATAAGAAAAGGCGGTTTCTGTTTTTCAGGCCAAAAGCTAAACTTAGTTTTGTGCGTCGACCGGAAACTGCGATAAATCCAACTGAAAGGTATCAGAACGAAATTTTTGACCGGGTTGAAGTAAAGAGCGATTTGTTGTATGGTAAAGCAAAAGGATACTGGACCAGTTCACCGTATTCCGACGAGCCTTATATCACTACTTTAAGCAAAGGATTGGTTAAATCCTTTAAAGATTCGGAGTTGCTTGATTTGAAGCTGGATGTTTATTATCCTAAATCAGATCTTTTTAAAAACCGTCCCTTGGTCATGTTGATACATGGCGGAGCTTTTTACATTGGCAGCAAAGAATCGGCAGCCGAAAAAGCGTTGGCAACAACACTGGCAAAACGTGGTTATGTGGTTGCGTCCATCGATTACCGTCTGGGCTTTAAACTGTTGGCCAGCGATATCGAACTGAGCGGATACCGTGCCATTCAGGATGCACAGGCGGCCCTGCGATTTCTTGCTCACAATGCCAAAGGACTGGGAATCGATCCGAATCAGGTATATGTGGGCGGAACCAGTGCCGGGGGAGTGGCATCCCTGAACGTGGCTTTTATGGATGAGGATGAACTGCCCGCCAGGATTCAGGAAGGAATCAAACAGGGGACACTTTCGAAAATGGATGCTTCCGGAAACAAATACGACGAAACCTATACCATAAAAGCTGTGGCTAATATGTGGGGAGCGGTGTCCGATCTGAATATCATCGATCAGGACGAAAAAGCCTCGGTTATTTCAATCCACGGAACTGCCGACGACATTGTGCCATTCGAATATGATTTTCCATTCAAAAATTCGCTGATGATCAACCGGCTGATCATGGACAAAATGTACGGATCGAAACCAATTCACGACCGGCTGAAAATTCTTGGAAACCGAAACCGTTTAATCTCGCTGATCGGAATGAACCACGAGCCTGAACTCGATAATTTTAATACCCTGAACAAATATATGGATACGATTTCGTACCAGGTTTCACGTTTCTTTTACGAAGAAACAGCTCCTTCGGTGGTATTACCTGCCAGTCAGCTTAAAATTCCGGAAAATGCTGATTTAAAAACGTTCTATTATGAAGTGAAAAACGGGACAGCGGTTCAGATTTCGGCTACGGGTGGTGTGAAAGCAATTGCTGATCCGACTGATGCGTCGATAATCTGGATCAGGAACGCGGTAAAAAAAGAGCTTATTTTTGATTCTGTCAATCCGTTTGAGGCCTGGAACAGAGCAGTTTTCCCGGTGAATGTGCTCAAATAAACTTTTACCGGCTCCGGAAATTAATTTCTTAATTTACCGATTTTATCCGATACCGTTCCATGTTCTGTCAGCCGGATAATTCGTAAAACAAGGCTGGCGATCAATCCAGGTTTAATGATCAGATCAATCTTGCCAGCTACTTTCTGGTCCCGGATTAAAATGATATTTTCTGTTTCGTTTTCAGGAATGGAAAAAAGTTTGCCGGCAAATTTCCATGCACCGTCGCGGGCAAGTTTCATGCTGAAATCAACCAGGTAATCGTCCACCTTTCCGGTCTATTTCAGAATATATTTCAAGGCTGGCCAAACAGCTGATAAATCGTTTTGGACTTCGTGAACCAATGACGATAATATTTCATTGATCTTATCAAAATCAGATTCCAGATCAGCCAGGTTTTTGCCTTTCGAAACTTCGGCAGCAGCAATCCCCAGATCAAGGTTAATGTGGGCATTCATTCCCAGAAGTAAATGTTGAATAACAATCAGGTTCTGATTTTTGGCAAGTTGAAATGCCTTTTCCCAGCAATTGGTTACCGGTTCATTCTTCCTGAAAGCAAAATGTGCAGCCAGGTACCGTTTGGCAAATACGACATCTAGTTTTTCCATTCGCGGACCGTCATCAAAAAATCCGGCAGCAATTCCTTCTTTAACTTTGATGGTCACTTTTTGGTACAAGGCTGCAAAATAACCCATCGGATCATTGTTCTTTTCGGCTTCAGCAATAATATCTGTCAAGGCCGGAATAACTTCATCGATGGTGCCGATTTGCTCAGGTTTCATTGGTTCCGGCGTTGAATTTTACATGTAAAATCAATTGAAATAATGTGTAAATACTTCAGGAATTTGCCGGATTGGTTTTATCCTGATGTCTTTAAAATATACTTCACCGGCTTCGCTCTGCAGTTGGATTTTACCTTTGGTGAGCGGAGTCGTTTTTCCATCGGTTACAAAACGCGAATTTTTTAAAACCATAACCACATGCCCGTTAATAATATGCAGACTTTTATCTCCGAAACAAATCAGTTCAATGGTTGTCCATTCGTCTGCCGGGCTTTCGAAATCGGCGCTGCGCAGACAGAAACCATCATGGCCGGTTCCCGGACCAATGGGAAGAAATGATCGTTTTTCGCTGGCAACGGTATTCATGGCACCTTCAGGAAGAAAAGCCCTGACATCGATGGCTGAATTGGCAATTCCCCAGTAGTCGCCCATGTGGCCTTCCATAATCTGGAATTCCTGCGAAAGCATCCACGACCGCCAGTAGTCGACACCGCATTCGCCAACCGAGTGGTACAGCAATCCGGAGTCTTTGAGTTTTTCCATCCGGGGTTCCCATTTCTTTTCTCCCCACTTTACCTTCAAAGTCAGGTGATAATTTTCGAATTCCTGTTTGGTAAATACACATCCGTAAATTTCTCCTGAAATGTGTAAAACAGGTTCTCCGTTTATTTCATCGACGGTGAAGACATTTTTATCATTTTTATTGTAACCAACCGGTTCAATCAGTTTTCCGTTTTCGTCGGTTGGCTGTTTCCCGTCGAAACTGTTTTTGAAACTGTAGCTCTGGTAAATTTCCCATTTCGAGAGGTTTTTATCCAGTAAACTTGTCCATCCATCCGAAGTTTCAGGAGTGAACGAACTAAATGCAAACAGGGAAATAACAGTAAAAAAGCTTAGTAGTGTAGGTTTAAGTTTCATGAAATTAATTTGATATGGGTTTGTGATAATTATAAAATATGAAGGAACATTCGGGCGACGGTCATGTAAATGAGTAATCCCAAAATATCGTTGGTTGTGGTTATAAACGGTCCGGTGGCAACAGCCGGGTCAATTTTCAGCCGGTTTAAAACCAGTGGAATGATGGTACCAAACACGGAAGCGAAAATCATCACAATAAACAAGGTGATACTTACCGCATAGGTCAGGCTCATGTTTCCGTTGAAGAAATAATTGTACCCAAAAATGAGAGTTGAAAACAGCAAAGCCGTGCTGAATGCGACTGAAAGTTCTTTGATCAGTTTGCGGCCGATGGTGTCTAAACTACGGGTCCCGCTGGCAATTCCCTGCACAATAATCGACGAAGATTGTACCCCGACATTTCCGGCCATCGCGGCAATCAAGGGAATAAAAAAGGCCATGGCTGGCATTTGAGCCAGCTGAGATTCGTGTGATCCCAGAACTCCGGCACCTAATATTCCACCGCACATTCCGATGAAAAGCCAGGGAATGCGGGTCCATGCGCGTTTGAAAACATGGTCACTAAGATCGGTGTCACCCGAAATACCCGAAACCATCTGGTAATCTTTTCCGGCTTCTTCCCGGATGATGTCCAAAACGTCATCAATGGTAATCCGCCCTTTTAACCGTCCAATCTGGTCGACAACCGGCAGTGCTACCAGGTCATATTTTTCCATCATTAAGGCAACATCTTCCTGGGTGTCGTCGGTTCGGGCAAAGAGGGCATCTTCGGTAACCATACTTTTAATGGGCGTATGGGTGGGCTTCATAATCAGGTCTTTCAGCGAAAGGGTTCCCTTGAGTATATTATTATCGTCGACAACATACACGTAATAAATTTCGTCGATATCTTCGGCCTGCATGCTGATTTCCTTCAGGCAGGTTTGGACGGTCCAGTTTTCATTTACAGCCACTAATTCCTTGGCCATGATCCCCCCGGCAGTTTCCTCGTCGTATTCCAGCAGATCGGCAATGTCGCCTGCCTGTTCCTTGTCTTCGATCTGTTGTAAAATTTCGTCCTGCAGATCTTCATCAAGTTCGGCCATAACGTCGGCCGCATCATCCGATTCCATGTATTCGATAAACCGGTGGGCAATAACATCAGGAGGTAATAATTTCAGGAAACTGTTCCAGTCGTGTTCCGGAATTTCCACCAGGACATCGGCAGCCAGTTCGCCGTCGAGCAACATAAACAGGTACTGGGCATCGTCAGAGTCAAGTTGTTCCATTACTTCGGCGATATCTGCCGGGTGGAATTCGCTGATCATCTGAATGATTTCCTGATCAACTTTATTTTCAATCAGATCTTTGATCTGTTCAATAAATTCCCTGTTCAGTTCTAACTTCATAGCGGTGGTTCAGTCTTCAGAGATTATTCAATTCAAAAAGTGAGTTTATTCCTTAATTTGTGAATGATCAATTACGTTGGTTGGATCGCCAATTAATTGAACGAGTTTCACAAAATCCTTGACACCTAATTGTTCCGGACGTTTATCGAAAATCGGATTCGCTTTCAACTCATTGGTATTGATCATCGGTTTAAGAGAATTACGCATGGTTTTCCGACGTTGATTAAATGCCATTTTAACGACACTTTTAAAGAGTTTTTCATCGCAACCGAGATGTTTTACTTCGTTGCGGGTTACACGAATCACGCCGGATTTGACTTTGGGTGGCGGTGAAAAAACATCTTCATTTACTGTAAACAGGTATTCGATGTTGTAATAAGCCTGAAGGAATACACTCAAAATTCCATACACTTTCGATCCCGGAGGGGCTGCCAGCCGTTCGGCCACTTCTTTCTGCAACATGCCAACCACTTCATGAATCTGGTCTTTGTATTCCAGAACCTTAAAAAATATTTGGGATGAAATGTTGTATGGGAAATTACCAATCAGGGCAAATGGTTCTTCGAAATAATCGTGCAGATTCATTCTCAGAAAATCCTTGGAGAAGATTCTTTCTTTCATTTCAGGATAATGCAGGTTGAGGTATTCAACCGATTCGCGGTCGATCTCGACGGCAAAGGTTTCGATTGTTTTATCCTGAAGGAGATATTGGGTCAGAACGCCCATTCCGGGGCCAACTTCGAGTACTTTCTTCAATGTTTTGTCCTGCAAACTTTCAACGATTTGTTTGGCAATATTCTGATCTTTCAGAAAATGTTGCCCCAAATTCTTTTTTGCTCTTACGTTTGTCATTTTTCTTTTTGTGGTTTTCTGGTGCGGATTTTTAAAAATCAGCAATTATCCGCCCGAATTAAAACAAATCTGTATTTTTGCCCGACTGGTTAATTTCAGGAGAAACAACAGTTCTGCAACTCTTGTTTGCCGAAACAAAAGTACGTTAAATTCATTTTGAAATGAAAGGGTTCTGTTCAAAAGGCTATCAGGGTAAATCTGTGTTCAGTTTTTGATCCGGTGATAATCCTGATTTTTCCTCTGGCAAAACATATTATTATTCTATTTTTGTGTGTAGAAAATGAATTAAAAAGAAAATTGTACCAAACACCAACAACTATTTTGAAACAAAATATCCTTAAAACCCTCAAATTTATTTCCTTTTTTTTATTGGGCATATTTATCTTTTGGATGGTTTATAAAGACCAGGATTTTTCCCGGATTAAAGGAATTTTAACCAATGAAGTCAATTATTTCTGGATAGTTATTTCATTGATTTTAGGTTTGATCAGTCACATTAGCCGCACCATTCGCTGGAATCTGATGATTGAACCTCTTGGTCATAAACCTCGGTTACTGAATACATTTCTGGCAGTAATGGTTGGTTATCTGATGAATCTGGCATTGCCGCGTATGGGCGAGATTTCGAGGTGTGGCGTGTTGGCGCGTTACGAAAAAATTTCGTTTACCAAGTTGGTCGGAACGGTTGTGTTGGAACGGCTTATCGATGTGCTGATGTTGCTTCTGCTGCTGTTGATTGTTGTTTTTACCCAATTCGGACAGTTGATGGAATTCATCAAGAATAATCCCGAAGTCCGGGAGAAACTGTTAAAGGTGATTACTTCACCAGTTTTAATTGGTGGATTGGTGCTGTTTGCTGTATTGATCTGGATCTCGCGTCACAAAATTAAGGCAAGCTCACTGATGAAGAAAGTCCTAGGATTAGTAAACCAGTTTATTGAAGGTTTTCGCAGTATTCAGAAATTGGAACGAAAAGGTGCTTTTGTTTTTCATTCGGTGTTTATCTGGTTGCTCTATTACCTGATGTTGTATTGTGTCTTCTTTTCTTTCGGTTTTACTTCGCATTTAATGCCACTGGCAGGTTTGACCGTTTTTGTTCTGGGTAGTTTTGGAATGGTTGCACCGGTGCAGGGTGGTATTGGCGCCTGGCATTTTATGGTTATCGAAGGCCTCGCACTTTACGGCATCGATAAGGCCGACGGAAAAGTTTTTGCACTGCTGGCTCACGGAAGCACAACCATCATGCTGATTGTACTTGGGCTGATTAGCCTGCTGGCTTTACCTTTTGTGAATGAACGGACAGCCGAAAAAATTGAACTTGTAAAGGAGTAACATCCAGATTCATATTTATCCGGAATTCTAACTTCAATCGTACATTTTGAATATAAATCTTTATATCGCCCGTCGAATTTTTTCCTCCAAGGAAAATAAACAAAACCTTTCGCACCGGATTGTGAACATCGCACTTTTTGGCATTGTGCTTGGCCTGGTGGTATTGATCTTATCGGTAGCGATTGTTACCGGATACAAAACCGAAGTAGGAAAAAAAGTCATCGGTTTTGGCTCACATCTGCAAATTGTCAACCTCGATTCGAACCAGTCGTTCGAAACCAATCCGATCAGTCAGGATCAGCCTTTTCTTCAGGATTTGAACAACATTGCCGGAATCCGTCATGTTCAGATTTTTGCTACCAAACCCGGTATTATCCGGACTGAAGATGAAATTCAGGGTGTTGTTCTCAAAGGGATTGGTCCCGATTTCGACTGGTCATTTTTTCAGGAAAACAAAGTGGCCGGTGAACCGTTCCATGTTCAGGACACGATCAGGAGTAACAAAGTCTGGATTTCGAAACAAATGGCCGATTTACTTAAACTGAAGCTGGGTGATGATCTGACCATGTTTTTTATCCTGAAGTCGGAAGTAATTCCCAAACAACGAAAATTTCAACTCGCCGGAATTTATAAAACTTCACTCGAAGAATTCGATCGTATGATTGTGCTGGTCGATATCAATCACATCCGTAGATTAAATAACTGGAAAGAAGATGATATCAGTGGATTTGAGATTTTGGTAAACGATTTTAATACCCTGGACGAGCAGGGAAAAGCAGTTCATAACCTGTTGCTCCGAAATATGAACCCAGACTCGCCTGTGCTGCATGTGGTGAGTGTGAAGGAAAAATACCGGCATATTTTCGATTGGCTTAGTTTGCTCGATATGAATGTCTGGATTATTTTGGCGCTGATGGTTTTGGTGGCCGGTTTTAATATGGTTTCGAGCCTGTTGGTTATCATTCTCGAACGGACACAAATGATCGGGATTTTGAAAGCCATGGGAGCACGAAACTGGAGTATCCGCAAGGTGTTCATTTATTTTTCTGTTTTGTTAATCCTGAAAGCGCTGTTCTGGGGTAATCTGCTTGGTGTTGGAATTTGTCTGCTTCAGCAATATACGCACGTTCTGAAGCTCGATCCGGCTTCCTATTATCTCGACTATGTGCCGGTTCACCTGTCCATCCTTCATTTGGTGTTACTTAACCTGGGGACCGTTCTGGCAACGACCCTCATGCTGCTTTTACCTTCCTGGTTCATCACCAAAGTTTCTCCTGAAAAAACAATCCGGTTCGAATAGACAGAAGGACAGAAGGACAGAAGGATTGAATGGAAAGTTTTCCTTGTTTTTTCTTCAATCCATTGGAGCAGATCTTTTATCCGGAGTTTTAAAAGCTTATTTTTAGAACATGTATTCAGCGCTTAAAACATACCTGAAAAATTCATTGAATGGCAATCTTCCCGGAGAATCTGCACACAATAAAATGCTTCCTCCCGGACGGCGATTGAAAATCGATGATCATGAGTTATCTACCATAAAACAGAGTAGCGTTTTGCTCCTGGTTTATCCTGAAGATGAACAATTGTTTATTTGTCTGACCAAACGTCCTTCAACGATGAAGCATCACCCGGGGCAGATTAGTTTTCCGGGCGGGAAGGTGGAAAAGGAAGATGATTCGCCGGAAAAGACTGCACTGCGTGAAGCACATGAAGAAGTTGGAATTAATCAGGATAAAATCGAGATTTTGGGAAAACTTTCCGATTTGTATGTTGAGGTCAGCCGTTTTTCAATTCAGCCTTTTTTAGCCTGGGCCGACGAAAAACCGGAATTTGTAGTGAATTATGACGAAGTCGAAGCACTGATAATTTTTCCGATCAGCCAGTTTGTATACGACGAAACTATTTCCGAAACCGAACTCGAAACGGTTTCCGGCCCGCTTACGATAAAATACTATCCTTTTAATGGCGAAATCATTTGGGGAGCAACAGCCATGATCCTGGCTGAACTGATCGGGATCATGAAAAAGTTTCAGGAAAGAATCGAAAATCCACAATTTCTTCCGTAGCAAATCTAACAGGAATCAGCATTATTTTTTTTAATCGTAAAACGACCAGGAAACACCCAACCTGAATGTTCTGCGGTAATATGGGTATTCAGGAGCTGAATAATAATTGTCGCCTGCCAGTCCCGAAACAGCATTCATCAGAATAAAGAATAACCGGGTGCGTTTGAGTTTCAGGTTGGCATGTAAATCAATGAATGGGAAATTGCCGATCTTTTGTGTATCCTGAAGATAAAACCGCGATGTGCCGGGTTCGTAAGCATCAGCAAAAAAGGCGGAATTATATCGGGTATCGATTCCAAATTGGGTATAAAGTACCTTCGACACAACTGTCCGGTAGTTGATGCTGATAAAACCGGCAAAGGCTGGCAAATGCAGGTAATTTTCATTGCTTGATTTTTGTCCCAGAAACTGGTTGCGGACCAGCCAGTGTTTGCTTTCGAAATCTTTATTCAGATAAGCCGAAAGCACCAGCAGTTCGCTCCCGGCCTGGGTGGGCATTTTATCGTAACCGTTGTAAATGTAATTTCCGATCAGCGCGTAGTTCATTCCCACGGTAGTTCTGTATTCCTGAGAATGAATACTTGAGCGGATCGACATTTCGTTGATGTTGTCGAAATTATTTTGCCACATGAAATGATTGGAAAAATAGTACCGGTCGAAATATTCAGGAATCAGGGTTTTCAGGCTTCCTTCAACGCGCAGGGTGGTGGTATCTTTTCCGATTCTAACTGGCTTGTTCAGGTAGCCGTTTAATTCGGTTTGGCCGGCACGGTAACCAGCCAGATAAATTCGTCCATCGGCTTCCCATTGCCAGAATTTTCCTTCTTTCCGGAACAATCCCCCACCCAGAAAGGTGTTTGTGTATTTTTCAGGATTTGACGGATCTTTTATTGGAATGATATACGACATGGTTCGCATGTGGTACCTCAACAAGTCGGAGCCAATGTAAACCCGTTTACCAAAGGTATATTTCCGGTCGGGAGCTTCGTAGAATTTGATCTGAAAAATGTTGGTAATCCGGGTGTATTTTAAACTGTCGGAGGTAAACGATGAGTTAAAATAAGCATGTTCGAAAAAATTATTCGGATTGTCCTTGGTGAATTTCCGAAGATTATCCGAAAGTTCGAATTCATGAATAAATCCAACACGCGGGATAAAGGTCTTTACTTTATTTTCGGCAGTATCCGCTTCAATTGTTTTTCCAACGCGGTATTCGTTGATGGTGTAAATGTTATTGTTTTGAATCTTATTTACCGACGGATTATCCATCTTGAAAATAAAATTCTGAGTTTTTGCTTCGTCTCCCAATGAGCCAACATTGTCCAATCCGCCGTTTTCCTGATCCTGAAGACGGTTAAAAATGATATTTGTATGAGAAAGGAATTTGTCTGATTTATAGGAAGTTACGATACCTATGTTGTGAAATTTATTTTCCTGATTCATGTATTGTCCCTGCGAACGGGTTTGATTGAAAATAAATTCAAAGTTGAGTTTCTTGTTCACATTCTGAGAATGAAACACATTAAACCGGGTTTCGTTTTTCGAGCTTCTGTTTTCACTTTGAGTATAATCAAGCAGCGAAAATGGGGTAGTGGTGTTGTAATAATTAATTTGTTCCGGAGTAAGCCAGTAGGCATTAAAGGATCTGGCAAAATAAAAATCGGAGTTGTATTTTCTCCGGAAAAAATCGTTCGACAAATAGGCGCCTCCGTTGTTCCCGGTCGAAATGTTGCTGATGCTTTCCTGATTAAAAGGCATGAAGTTGTGAAAAAACCAAAGTGCAGTATCCACTTCGCTGGTTTTTATAAACGAACCCTGGTTGTGGATCGACCAGGTTTTAATCACCGAAGGTATTTTGGGTTTGTTTTGGGGGGTCGTTTGCTGACCTTCTTCATCACCCTCACCGTCAGTACTGCGGTTCATCTGCGAACCCGATTGACGGTTCATCCGGCTTCCTCCCTGGTTTAGCTGGGCATGGGCCTGAAATCCAATCAGTAAGGCTATTGTGACTATGGGAAAGTATTTTCTTAACATATCGGCGCAAAGATAATTAAATATGAAACGAACCTGCCGCCAGTTTTATTTTTTCAGGAGAGGACAGAAAAGAAATTTCAGGACATGTGTTTGTCATTCATTTCTGATTTTAAAATAGAAAATATAAGGGTTACCTGATCACCTGAGAGCAAAATCTGACAAATCTTTATTTTGACGATTTAATTCATGGGATACTCATGTATTTGTACTTTTCTGATTAGATGCTGGTCATTTTCGTTTTTTCTATCTGAAATGAAGCATACACTTTCAGTTTCGGAAAAAATCAGAAATAAGTTTTCAACTATTGCCTGTTAGTTATTGCAGAAGTCTTGAATAATTAATCCACTTTTGTTTTCTTTATATTTGTTGCAAATTGGAAAAAAGTATGATGCCGAATTACGATGAAGGTTCAATAAAAACGCTTGATTGGCAGGAACATATCCGGAAACGTCCGGGAATGTACATTGGTAAATTGGGCGATGGCTCGGCGAGCGATGATGGTATTTATGTTTTGCTGAAAGAAGTCATGGATAACTCCATCGATGAATTCATGATGGGGAACGGAAAAAAGATCGAAGTTCATGTTAGTAATGAATTAGTTACTGTTCGCGATTTTGGACGTGGTATCCCGCTCGGAAAATTGCTGGATGTTGCCTCAAAAATGAACACCGGAGCCAAATACGATTCAGAAGTTTTTAAGAAATCAGTAGGATTAAATGGAGTTGGGATCAAAGCGGTAAATGCCTTGTCCAGTCATTTTCTGATCAAGTCGTTTCGCGAGGGTGAAGTAAAAGAAATCCACTTTAGCGAAGGAATTGTCAAGGGCGAAATGGATATTGCCAAAACAGATCAGACCAATGGAACCTATGTCGCTTTTACTCCTGATGTGAATGTGTTTAAGTCTTATCGTTATGTCAACGATTATGTCGTGAACATGATGAAAAACTATTCGTTTCTGAATGCCGGGCTTGTACTGGAATTCAATGGTGAACGGTTTTTTTCAAAGAACGGATTGCGCGATTTGCTCGAAGAATACATGGAGTCCGAATCCCTGTATCCGGTCATTCACCTCAAGGGAAATGATATTGAAGTTGCTATTACGCATGGAAACCAATATGGCGAAGATTATTACGCGTTTGTAAACGGACAGCATACCACCCAGGGGGGGACTCATCTGGTTGCTTTCCGCGAAGCCATTGTAAAAACCATCCGCGATTTTTATAAAAAGGATTTCGATCCCACTGATATCCGGGCTTCGATTGTTGCTGCAATCAGCATTAAAGTTGAAGAACCTGTTTTTGAATCGCAAACCAAAACGAAACTTGGTTCAAAAGATATTGGTCCTGACGGCCCGAGTGTCCGGAATTTCGTATGGAATTTTGTTCAGAAAGAACTGGATAACTATCTCCACAAAAATCCGGATGTTTCAGAAGTATTGCTACGGCGTATTCAGGAATCTGAACGCGAACGCAAAGCCATTTCAGGAATTAAGAAACTGGCCAAACAGCGTGCGAAAAAAGCTAACCTGCACAACCGGAAATTGCGCGACTGCCGCGTTCATCTGAACAGCAACCACGAACTGCGCGAAAATTCTTCGATTTTTATTACCGAGGGAGATTCAGCCAGCGGATCGATCACCACCTCGCGCGATGTAAATACACAGGCCGTTTTCAGCCTGAAAGGAAAACCGCTCAACAGTTACGGACTGACCAAAAAAGTGGTTTACGAAAATGAAGAGTTTAACCTGTTGCAGGCCGCGCTGAACATTGAAGAAAGCATGGACGATCTGCGGTACAATAAGGTGATTATCGCCACCGATGCCGATGTCGACGGTATGCACATCCGTCTGCTTCTGATTACCTTTTTTATGCAGTTTTTTCCTGAAATTGTTCGTATGGGGCACCTTTTTATTTTCCAGACTCCACTTTTCAGGGTTAGAAACAAAAAAGTTACCTACTACTGCTATTCTGATGAAGAGCGGATTTCTGCCATTCAGAAGCTGGGCAAAACTGCCGAGATCACACGATTTAAAGGTTTGGGCGAAATATCTCCGGACGAGTTTAAAAACTTCATTGGGGCTGACATCCGCCTCGATCCGGTTTTAATGAAAAAACATGAATCGGTTGCCCAGATGCTGGAATTTTACATGGGTAAAAATACTCCGGAACGTCAGGAATTTATTATTGAAAATTTATACGTTGAAAAAGACGATTTTTGACTTATTTAATACTAAGCATGTGACTTTAAACCACCCACTTAGTAAAAGAAATCTGATTGCAAAGAACAAAAATGACTGAAGAAAATATTAACCGGGAAGAGGTTCAAAAAGAAGAAAAAAAGGATGGAATAATCTATTTGTCAGGATTATACGAACGTTGGTTCCTCGATTATGCCTCCTACGTAATACTCGAGCGTGCTGTACCTTATGTTGAAGACGGGTTGAAACCTGTTCAGCGACGCATTCTGCACGCCATGAATGTGATGGACGATGGCCGGTTTAACAAGGTCGCCAACATTATCGGACAAACGATGCAGTATCACCCACATGGTGACGCCTCCATCGGCGATGCACTCGTTCAGGTCGGACAAAAAGATTTGCTGGTCGAAACGCAGGGAAACTGGGGAAACCTGTTAACCGGCGATAGCGCAGCTGCTCCGCGTTACATCGAGGCACGATTATCCAAATTTGCCCTTGAAGTTGTTTTTAATCCAAAAACTACCCGCTGGAAACTTTCGTATGACGGCCGGAATAAGGAACCTATTGCTCTTCCTGTTAAATTCCCCTTGCTTTTGGCTCAGGGTGTCGAAGGGATAGCGGTTGGTCTCGCCTGCAAAATTCTTCCGCATAATTTTATCGAACTCATTGATGCTGCCATCGCATACCTGCATGGTGAAGATTTTGAATTGTATCCTGATTTTCCAACCGGTGGATCGGGTGATTTTTCGAGGTATAACGATGGAATCCGCGGAGGTTCGATTAAAGTTAGGGCGAAAATTGAAAAGAAAGACAGTAAAACCCTGGTAGTTACTGAACTCCCATTTGGTAAAACTACGGCCACCCTGATCGAATCCATCATCAAAGCCAACGATAAAGGGAAGATCAAAATCAGGAAAATCGATGACAATACATCCGATAAAGTGGAGATTCTGATTCATCTGGTTCCCGGAATGTCGTCGGATAAAACCATCGATGCCTTGTTTGCCTTTACCGATTGCGAAGTTTCCATTTCTCCGAATAGCGCCATCATCGAAGACGATAAACCAAAGTTTTTAGGTGTCAGCGAAATCCTGCGAATTAATACTGATCAGACAGTCAACTTATTGAAGCTGGAACTTGAAATCAGGCGTGGAGAACTGGAAGAAGCCTGGCATTTTTCGTCACTCGAAAAAATATTCATTGAAGAGCGTATTTATAAGGATCGTGAATTCGAACAATCAGCTACCATGGATGAAGCCATTGATCATATCGATTTGCGCCTGCTGCCATGGAAACCAATGCTGAAACGCGAAGTGACCAGGGACGATATTCTTAAACTGATGGAAATAAGAATGGCCCGTATCCTGAAATTCAATACTGACAAAGCAAATGATCATTTATTGGCAATTGAAGCTGAAATTGAAGAAATCAATAAAAATATTGCCAATATTATTCCATTCACAATCGCCTGGTTCGAACGCCTGAAAACCAAATATGGTAAAGGTCGTGATCGGCGGACTGAAATTCGTAATTTCGAAAATATTGTCGCTTCAAAGGTGGTGATCGCCAATGAAAAACTATATGTCGACCGTGTAGAAGGATTTATGGGTACCAGCCTGAAAAAAGCCGAATATATTTGTGATTGTTCGGATATCGATGATGTCATTGTTTTCAGGAAAGACGGAACTTATATTGTAAGCAAAGTGGCCGAAAAAGCCTTCATCGGAAAAAACATCCTGCATCTGGCCATCTTCAAGAAAAATGATAAACGAACGATTTACAACATCGTTTACCGCGATGGGAAAAATGGATTTATATACATGAAACGTGTGGCCGTTACCGGGGTCACCCGCGACAAGGAATACGATATGACACAGGGAACTCCCGGCTCCCGGATACTTTATTTCAGCGAGAATCCGAACGGCGAAGCCGAAGTTCTCCGGGTAACCCTGAAACCAAAACCGCGCATCAAGAAGCTGATTTTTGAAGTCGATTTTAGCGAGCTGGCCATTAAAGGCCGTTCGTCGATGGGAAATATCCTGACCAAATACGAGATTCATAAAATTGCCCTGAAAGAAAAAGGTGTTTCAACACTTGGAGGCCGGAAAATCTGGTTCGACGAAGATGTTTTAAGGCTGAATTCGGATGGGCGTGGAAAATTTCTGGGTGAGTTCAGCGGCGAAGATATGATCCTTGTTCTTTATAAATCCGGAGAATATTTGCTGTGCAACTTCGATTTGTCGAATCACTTTGACGATGGAATAATACTGATCGAAAAATTCAATCCGAAGAAAGTGCTCTCGGCCGTGTATTTTGATGCAGAACAAGGTTTTTATTACGTGAAACGTTTCCAGATCGAAGATATTCAGAACCGCAAAGTCGGTTTCATTGGCGAGTTTGCCGATAACCGTTTGGTCAGTTTCACCTGGGTGGGTCATCCACGGCTGGAACTCGAGTTTGGCGGCAAAAATGAAGGCCGCGAACCGGAAGTTATCGAAGTCGATGAATTTATTGGTGTAAAATCATTCAAGGCAAAAGGGAAACGTCTTTCAATCTACGAAATCGTCAAAATTAATGAACTTGAGCCGGTTGTTGAAGATGAAGAGCCGGAAGAAGAACCCGAAGCAGAGGAGAAAAAAGATTTTGAAGTTCCGGATTTTGATGATATTCCGTTCGAAGTCGACCGGCCAAAAGATGATCCGGCCAATCAAATGTCAATAGATTTTTAATTTTTAAACTCTGTCAAACGATTTGGAATGCATGCGTGTAACACATGCATTTCCTTTGTATTTGTCTTTAATGTTGTTTTATGAGAATATTCTTGATTGGATTTATGGGTTGTGGAAAGTCTACACTGGGGAGAACTTTGGCGTCGCAATTAGGACTTACTTTTGTCGATTTGGATTCTTTTCTTGAAGAGAAGTATTTTCGTACCATTCCCCAGATATTTGCACAGGAAGGTGAAGAAAGTTTCAGGAAAAAAGAACAGGCTGTGCTGGCTGAAGTTTCAAGCTTTGATGATGTGATTGTTGCCACGGGAGGCGGTGCTCCTTGTTTTTTCGATAATATGGAGGTGATGAATAATTCGGGATACTGTGTTTTTCTGGATGTGGATACCGAATCGCTGGTTCAACGACTGATGCAGGCCAAAATAGAACGGCCACTGATAAAAGGTAAATCACCGCAGGAATTGCAGGTTTTTATCGATGGACTACTGAAAAAACGGCGGCCCTTTTACGAAAAAGCAAAATACATCATTAAAGGCAGCAATATTCTTCCTGAAAAAGTAATTCAGCTCATTCAAGGTTCCGGAAATTAGTTTTTTACTGACCTGAAAAGAAAACTTCAATTCAAATTTTAACATGATAGAGCTTTGCGCATTGGCATCAGGGAGTAATGGAAATTGTTATTATATCGGGAACGAAATCGATGCGGTTTTGGTTGATGCCGGTGTTTCAGCAAAACAGATCATGATGCGGATTTATGATTCAGGTCTGGATGCAACAAAAATACGAGGGATATTTATCAGCCACGAACATTCCGATCACATCAGCGGGGCCCGTGTTTTAAGTAAAAGGCTCGGAATTCCGGTTTGGTTTAGTCAGGGTACCTTCGACTCATTGCGGTTGACCGATCATCCTGAAAAGGTTCAGATTTTTGTTCCCGGAAAAGCATTGCGGCTTGGTTCATTTACCATTCATCCATTTCTGAAAAACCACGATGCAGCTGAACCCTGTTCCTTTAGGGTTGAGCACGACGATTGGCACATTGGTGTTTTTACCGATATCGGCGAAGCCTGTGACCGGGTGATTCAGCACCTGCGAAAATGCCATGCTTTATTTCTGGAAACAAATTACGATGAGAAAATGCTCTGGGACGGTTCGTATCCTTATATTTTAAAACGCCGGGTGGCTTCCTCTGTCGGCCATTTGTCAAACGATCAGGCTTTTGAACTGATTCGCGATCATGCCGGTCCTGAGCTTGTACATGTTTTTCTGAGTCACCTTTCCGGAGAGAATAACCGGCCTGAACTTGCCGCTGAAAAATTTAAACCACTTTCCGACCGGTTTAATGTGAGTCTGACCTCGCGAAATTCGTTCAGCGAATTGTATCGTCTTCGTTAATCAGTTTTTATTTTCCTAAAAACAGGGCATAAAAAAAGCCTCACAAATTGCAAAGCTTTTCTTCTAAATCTTAAAAATATTAGACTATTATGCTAGTTTAACATTTACCGCGTTTAATCCTTTTCTTCCTTCTTGAAGTTCATAAGTTACATCGTCATTTTCTCTGATCTGGTCAACCAAACCTGATACGTGAACAAAGTATTCTTTGTCAGATTCACTGTCTTTAATAAAACCGAATCCTTTAGATTCGTTGAAAAATTTAACTTTACCTGTTTTCATAATAATTAATAAAAAAATTGAAATATTGTTGCAAATATATGCAATTTAGATTAGAATTTTTAATGATGCCTAAAAAAATGCTGATTCCTAGTAAAATATATACTTTAATGAATTGTTATGAAGTGAAATGACTTCATAATTCGAGACAATTTATAAAGAATTTTGTGTTTTCAACCGATTGGTAAATCTATTTAAGCTATTGGCCATAAAACGAAGAGCTGCAAACCCGGTATAATTTCCTTATTTGCAGCTCCTGAAGTTGAAATTAAAAAATAGTTATGCGTTTAACAGCTTGTTACTTAAAGCTTCAAGTGTTTGTTTTTTCAATTCTGTTTTTATAAGCACCGAAATATTGTGGCGACTTCCGCCATAGGAAATCATCCGGATCTGGATGTCGTCAAGTGCTGAAAAGACCTTGGTTGCAAATCCGGTTTCTTCGGCAATCATATCACCCACGATACAAACAATACTCTGTTCGGTATCCACTTCCACTTCACCGTATTCCTTTAATTCTGAAATTATTTCATTCAGGTGCTTGGTGTTATCGATGGTTAACGAAACCGAAACTTCCGAAGTCGAAATCATGTCGATCGGAGTTTTGAAAAATTCGAAGATTTCGAAGATGTTTTTCAGGAACCCATACGCATTTAACATCCGGTACGAACGAATTTTTATGGCTGTAATTCCATCTTTGGCAGCAACTGCTTTAATTCCGCTTCCGCTCGACTGGGCTGTAATCAATGTACCGGAATCGGAAGGATTCATAGTGTTTTTCAGGCGAACCGGAATGTTCTGAAGTTTTGCCGGAAGAATGGTTTGGGGATGCAATATTTTTGCTCCGAAGTAGGCCAGCTCAGCTGCTTCGGAAAACGAAAGCTGATCAATTTTACGGGTATTTTCGACATAACGTGGATCATTGTTGTGAAATCCATCGATATCGGTCCAGATTTCCACCTCTTCCGAATCAATTGCTGCTCCAATCAAAGTGGCGGTGTAATCACTTCCACCGCGTTGCAGGTTGTCGATGTTGTTTTCGTTGTTGCGGCAGATAAAACCCTGGGTGATGTAATAGTCGGCCACTTCAGCCTGAGCCATCACTTTTGCGATATTCTCACGAATAAAATACATGTCGGCAGCTTTATCGCTGTCAATTTTCATAAAATCCAAAGCTGGCAGATAAACGGTTTTGTATCCGTTTTCGAGCATCAGTTCAGTAAACAAAGCAGTCGAAAGCAATTCGCCCTGGGCAACAATCGTATTTTCGCTCACTTCGGTAAATTCTCCTGAAGTTTGTGCTTTGATGGTGTTGAATATCGTTACTACAATGCTTTTACCCTTTTCCTTCCTTTCGGAACTTGTATATAAATCGTTAACTACTTTGTAGTACTTCTGTTCAAGCTGGCTAATTACTTCTCTGGCAGCATCCTTATTTTTTTTCTTCAGATAATTTGCAATTTCGACCAAAGAGTTTGTCGTGCCCGACATGGCCGACAAAACAACTAATTTCTGATTTCCATCGGTGATCAGCTGCATCACAGCTCTCATGTTTTCAACCGAACCAACGGAGGTACCTCCGAATTTTAATACTTTCATGTGTTTATGCTTTGTTTTTTATTTGTCACATGGAACTCGCCAAATACAAATATATGAACTTGTTTTTTAGTTTATCAGCAGTGGCTCGTTTCATAGCGTAAAACCTCTTATTTAAAAGGAGTTATGTGATAATTTAAATTGAAGCAAAGATGTGAATTATTTTTGAAATCGGACAATATTTTTACAAATTGGAAGTAAATATTGATCTATTTTTAAAAATTCGTCATTTTGACGACTATTTCGAGGTTTTTCCTTTCATTTCGAAAGTTTGTCCGGATTAAAAGTGAATCGTTCAGGATCGAATTTGACATAAAACAATACCCGGGTTGCTTTAAAATAAATGAAGCAACCCGGGCATTGTTTTATAAATTAAATTTTAAAGTTCGCGGATTTTAATGTTGCGAAACCAAATTGAGTAGCCGTGATCCTGCAAACCGATAAATCCATCTTTTGAAATTCCTTCGGTGAATCCCGGAAACGATTTGAATTTGCTTTTTGCTACCAGGACGTCCCATTCAGGAGTCCACAAGGTGTACGAAACCACTTCAATACCATTCTGGATATGAGTCACTTTTCCGTCTTTCACTTTAATGACAATGGTATTCCATTCTCCGGTTGGTTTTACCGTTTTCGGATCGGCCGGCAGCATGTCGTAAAGAGATCCGGCAAGATGGCTGTCGATTTTATTGTCCGAAGCATCGACATTGTCGAGTACCTGAACTTCAGGAGAAGCATAATAAATTGGTTGGCCTGGAACTTCTCTGACATTGTAAAAAATTCCTGAATTGCCCATTTTGCTGGTTTTCCAATCTACCGATAACTCAAAATTCTTAAATTTCTTTCCTGAAAAAAGAATGTCGCCATTCGAACCCTGACCCGGATTTTTTCCTTCTCCGGTAAATACCTGCATGGCATCTTCATCGATTTTCCAGTTTACAGGCATTGCGGTGCCGTTGCACTGTCTCCAACCGTCAAAATTCTTTCCGTTGAACAACAAGACCCAACCGTCTTTTTTCTCTTTTTTCGAAAGTTTGTTCAACGATTGTGTATACACCTGAGTCGAAATCAACAGGGCAAAAGCCAGCGACATCGTTAAAAAAATGTTTTTCTTCATGATTTAATTTTTAAAATTCCCGAAGGAAATTTGTGATTGATTTATTTGTGTTTAGGATAACTGAGCCCAAAAATAAGGTTTTGAGAGATATAAAACATAAATTACTATTCGAAATGAAGAAAATGTTTGAGTTAAATGTTGTGTGTTTTACAATCCCGAACATCATTTAAACTGATTTGGTTTTAAGATGATATCGAAAAATGATTTTTTTTGCTGTTAGGTTTACGAATTAGTTTCCATCAGGTTGAATGACATCAGCAGCAGGGCTTTCAGGCCAAAAGAAATTGAGGTACGAATCCGGTTTCGAAGGATTGAAACTTCCGAAGTCATCCACCACATATTTTGCCAAATCCAGTTTCCGGTCCAGTATTCCCTGAACCACACATTTTGCCAGTTCGTAGGCACCGTAGGGATTGAAATGCGTATCGTCGGCCAATGGTTTATCCTGACCGGGATAGCTGTTTGCCGGGTAATGAACAAAAGCCTTTTTCGAATTTTCCGGTCCGAGTGCTTCATTAAATTTCTTGCTCATCGCATTCAGGTCGATAAGCGGAATGTTCTCCTTTGCTGCCAGGTGGCGCATGGCTTCCGGATAATCTTCGAGCGTGTTGATGATTTTGTCGTTTTCGTCGAACCGGCGGCGGTTCGTTGAGGTAACCAGCACCGGTTTTCCACCTTTTTTGTGGGCTTCGCTGATGAAAAAGCGTAACTCATCCTGATAGGTGGTGAATGCATCAACATGATTGCCACCCGGTTTCTGGTCGTTGTGCGCAAATTCCATAAACAGGTAATCGCCGGGTTTCATGATGCTGATAATTTTTTTTAAACGGTTTTCGCGTTGAAAAGCCAGCAAGGTTTCGCCCGATTCGGCATAATTGGCAACTGCGATTTCCGGTTTCAGGAAACGGGGAAACATTTGTCCCCACGAAGCCCAGGGCTCGTTTTCCTGATCGGTAACCGTTGAGTTCCCGGCCAGAAATACAACCGGAAGTTCATCGGCTTTTTCAATGATGATGGAAGAAACACAGGGTTTTGGCCCATTAAATTCCAGACTGAGACTGTTGTCCCAATTCAGGTAATTCATCTCGCGGGGTTTACGGTGAATTTCTTCTGTAGCATTAATGCGCGGGGTACGAACATCGACAACAATGGTTTTGGTGATAATTTCGCCTTTTTTTGTTTGAATATTTTCGAGCAGCAACCGCCGCGATTCAGCTTTTACTGTTGTAGCGGTTGTTTCTTCAGAATTGCCCAGCGTCTGGGTAATTTTATATCGTCCTTCCGGAAGATCAACTTTAAAATAAAAAGGAAATGACGAGCTGATCCAGTCGCCTGTGAGCTCGTCATTCCCATGTTGTTTTTCAGTTTTGATTTTTCCTGAAGGAATAATTCCAAATCCTTTTTCTGCTGAATAGATTGATTCACCGGTGATCTGTTGAAATCCATCTGTAACTTTTCCAGCCCCAAAATCAAAACTGAAGTTTAGTTTTTTTTTCGAGATAGAATTGGATTGAACTATCGTTGACGTTGATATCGTGTGTTTTTACCAGCTGAATCATTTCGGCTCCGGCCAGTAAAACAGGTCCGTAACCGTGTGCGGCAAACACATTTATCGGACGGTAATAATAGAAAGCCGGATCGAAACCCATCCCGGTACCCACGCAGGTTCCTTCTACTTCACCTTTGGCATTTACCTTTGTGGTAACCGCATTCCAGGCCAGACAAACCATTGGTCCGTAAACCTTTGCATCCACATAACCGCGGTTGATCGACCTTGCAATGGCATAGGTATAAATTGCTGTTGCTGAAGTTTCCAGGTAGCTGTCGTTCCGGTCGATCAACTGATGCCAGAACCCGGTTCCATCCTGGTAGTTGGCCAGTCCCCGGATATGACGGCGCAGCAGGTCCAAAACCTGTGCTCTTCCCGGATGATTTTCAGGCAAAACTTCGAGCAATTCAACCATTGTCATAACTGCCCAGCCGTTGGCGCGGGCCCAGTGAAACTGAGGATGTTCATCCATTCCCTGAATCCAGCCATGCATAAAGAGCCCATTGTCGTAGTTAAACATGCGCTTTCCGAACTGAAGCACCTGCTTCACGGCGTCGTCGAAATATTTCGAATCGCCGGTATGTTTTCCCATTTGAGCAAGTGCAGGAACACCCATAAACAAGTCGTCGAGCCAAATCGAATTGGGTTGCGGCCGGTTGCGAGCCAGGGTTCCGTCTTCCAACCGAAATTCCCTGGTGCTGATGTAGTCGATGTAAGTGTTGATTATTTCATCCTGTCCTTCGGCTTTGCCGGCACGGGTGGCTTTTATCATGGCAGCACAGATTGCCCCGCAATCGTCGAGCGCGTGCGGATGGAGTGTGCGTTGCAACTGATATTTGGCTTCCGGATTCTTCTTTTCGAAGTTGGAAAAAGCCTTGAGCGACTTAGCTAAAAAGTTCAGTCGTTTGGTAGTGTAGGCAGCATATTTCGGATTGCCGGTTTGCTCGCTGGCCAGCAGCATTCCTGCATAGGTTACGCCCCATTCGTAACTGGTCAGGCGGAAATCCCCGTTTTGCATGATCGTATTTTCAGTTACTTGCGAAAAATCAGTGATTTCCTGTCCGCTGGTTTTATCAACCAGTTTAGCCGGTGTAGTGGCTTCGAGGTAATCGTACACGCGGGTGAGCGTTTTTTCAATATCTGCAACTTCTGGTTTGCCATATGGGGTGGGGTATTCAGGCTGCAATAAATGAAGTGGGGTGGTTACGTCGTTTACTTTTTGAGCCTGGGTATAGTTCCAGGCGATCAAAAACAACAAGGTCAATTTAGAAAAGGTTGTTAGTTTCATCTTATTAGGTATTAATTACTTCTGAGTTTTATATCTGATTGGTTTGTGTGATTTTCAGTATTGAAATTAATTATGTGTAAAATTCGTTGTATTTTCCTGAATATAATCCTGGTCCTGAACAGTGTTTGCTGAAACATTTTTCAGAGATACATTCTGAACAGGTATTTCCTTCTGTCCAAGAATACGTGAAATAAACTGAACGTCGCCAGCTTTAATGCTTTCCAGATAAATGTCGCTGATTGGAGTTAATCTGCGTTCGATGGTCAGAACCAGATCGCGCCATTGATAAAGTACATCGGTTTCAATTCCCAGTATTCCCAGGTCAATTTTGCTGCATTGGGTGTTGGTCTTATAGATATTCTTCACATAACCACCGCGTCGTTCATTGGTTTTAATAAACAGCAAATGATTCAGTTTGGCTCCGTCAAGAACTTCGCAACTGTCGATTAAAACATTTTCTATTCCTCCTGAAAGCTCACTGCCCAGCGCAATCAGCTGATGTCCGTTTTTAACAGTAAGTTTTCGGATGACGATATTTTTTGAAGGTGTATTCAAACGCCAGGCATCCTGATTGCGGCCCGATTTGATTGAAATGGCATCGTCACCCTGATCGAGCAAACAATTTTCGATCAGTACATTCTGGCTCATTTAATAATCAATAATTTATTTACAGCCTACTAACTTAAAAAAATATAGCGAAAGAACTATCCGGTACTATCCTTGTCGTTTGCAATCCTGACAAAAAATGCCCGCATCCGGAGAAGAACACGGGCAATTTGTATTTTATGTTTTTATCTATTTCTTAAGCTGAATGTCTGCCAGAGTTTTGGATTTGTCGGCACTGCCCATCGATGATCCAAAGTAGTAACTGTATATCTGCGTCAAAATTGCACTTAAAACGCCCAGGATATACATGACAATGTCTTTGCTGTCGCCCTTTACAGCGTCAGGAGTAAAAATAAGGACATAAAACAACGATAAAGTGATCAGTGTGGTGCCAAATGCAAGAATAGGCGAAACATTTTTCGAAAGGCGTGTGGCGTATTCGCTGGTCTGAACCTGAACTTCGCGTTGCCGTGCGCTGCTGATGTCACCCAATATCATTTGACGTTCTTCGTTCGAAAGTTTTTTTAATTCAAGTTGGTACTGCATTTCCGATTTCCGGAGTTCATTTTCGAGTTGCAGCTTTTCCTCTTTGGTGGTAATTACATTATCAAGCACCTTGCCAACCGAGTCGACAAGTGTATTGGCTCCCCCGGAAAATAAGTCTTTTATGAATCCCATGGTTATGATTTTTTAGAGTTTTATTTTAGCTGGAGACGCACGGCTGTGCGTCTTTACAATTGGTATAATATTTTCTAATTTTCGCCCAGGGCCCTGCAAACCCAACCGTAAAAATATTTGCGGCTGGTGGGCCTTTTTTTGATGATGCTGATGTACCGGGCAATCTTGGCTACTGTAAATGAAGCAAGGAATTGTTCAGGATTGAATTTATTAAGCGTATCCAACGATACTGGTCCAATCACTCCGTCGGGTTTTGCACCGATTACCATTTGAGTCAATGTTGCACTGGTGCCGGTACCTGCATTAACTCCAAAATCGAAAATCGAATTGGCTACTTCCTGATCAGTAATGTCATCACCTTTTACTTTGTTCCAGAAATTTACACGATAAAAATCTTCAATGTCCTGTTGCAACTCAATGTCTTTGTCCAGGTTTCCCGGAAAACCGGCCTGTCTTTTTAGCATATCCACCTTTGTCCATCCTTCCCACTTGCTGTGTATCTTGCGTGCTACTCCCTTATAGGTTTCACCACCCGGATCATCCGGGTCATTGCCATAGCCCCCTTCATGAGCTATCATCAATTGAAATGCCTGAGTGAATTCTGCCATAAGATTTGATTTTTAAGGAGTTAAAAATAAAAAAGCATGGTTAAAAATAAAAGACATAATAGTCCTTTAATCAAATATACAACTTAATAATAGAAAAGTTACAACGTTTTTTCGAAATTATAATCTTCGTCAGAAAATAAAATTCATAAAAAAAAGACCCGTTTCGGTATGCCGAAACGAGTCTTTTGACAGAATAAGTTCGAAGATTTTGAGGCTATTTTAATCCGCGACGTTTAAGTAGTGGCTCAATCGAAGGTTCCTGACCACGGAATTTTTTATAAATTGCCATGCCTTCATCCGATCCGGATTTGGTCAGCAGTTCACGGAATTTTGCAGCAATTTCAGGATTGAAAATGTTTCCGCTCTGTTTAAAGGCGTCGAAGGCATCGGCATCGAGCACGGCAGCCCAAATGTAAACGTAATAACCGGCCGAGTATCCTCCGGAGAAAATGTGCGAGAAGTAGGTGCTGCGGTAACGCGGCGCGATTTCGTTTATCAGGCCAATACGGTCCATCGACGTTTTTTCGAAACCCGGAACATCACCCGGGAAAGTTTGGGTGTGGTAATCCATGTCGAGAATCGAAGCGGCCAGGTATTCAACAGTTTCGAATCCCTGGTTAAACTGGGCGCTTTTTTCAAGCTTCGAAATCAGGGCTTCAGGAATGACCTCACCTGTTTTGTAGTGCTTGGCGTAAACACGTAAAACTTCAGGCTCGGATGCCCAGTTTTCCATGATCTGTGAAGGAAGTTCCACAAAATCGCGTGGAACATTGCCAGCTGTTCTGCGGTAGTGCCCATCTGTAAATAATGCATGCAGTGCGTGTCCCGATTCGTGGAAAAGGGTGGTTACTTCATCGAAACTCAACAATGCCGGTACATCGCCAGCCGGACGGGTAAAATTACAGGTAATCGAAACTACCGGACTGATCAGTTTCCCATTCACGTAAGATTGCGGGCGGTATTCGGTTTGCCAGGCTCCGTTGTTTTTTCCGGCGCGAGGGTGAAAATCCGTATAAAATACACCAATGTGGCGGCCATCGGCTTCCTGCACTTCGTAGGCTGTTACTTCCTCGTTGTAAACCGGGATGTCGGTGCGTTTGATGAAATTGATCCCGTAAAGTTTATTTGCAACATACATCATTCCTTCCACCACGTTTTCGAGTTTGAAATAGGGTTTTAGTTGCGATTCGTCGAGGTCGTATTTGGCTTTACGCACTTTTTCGGCATAGAACCACCAGTCCCACAAATCGAGTTTGAAATTTCCGCCTTCCCGGTCAATCATTGCCTGCATGTCAGCACGTTCAACTTTTGCTCTTTCGAGTGCAGGAGTCCACAGTTTTATTAAAAATTCGTTGACGTTTTCCGGAGTTTTAGCCATGTTTACATCGAGAACATACGCGGCATGATTGGCAAATCCCAATAATTTTGCGCGTTCGTCACGGAGGGTCACAATTTTTTCGATGTTCTTTTTGTTGTCGAATGCGTTGTCGTTGTTTCCACGGTTCAAATAACCGAGATACAGTTTTTTGCGCAGATCACGGTTTTCGGCATACTGCAGAAATGGGATCATGCTGGGTTTCTGCAGGGTGAAAACCCATTTGCCTTCCAGACTGTCTTTTTTTGCCAGCTCGGCCGCGGCGGTAATAACATCTTCCGGAAGTCCTTTCAGATCTTCCTGCCGGTCAATCACCAGTTTGAAGTTTTTGTTTGTTTCGGCCAGGGTGTTTTCTCCGAACTGCAGGTCGAGCATCGAGAGTTCTTCGTTTAGTTTACGCAACCTGGCCTGATCTTCGTCTGACAGGTTTGCTCCTGCACGTTCGAAATCCTGATAATATTTTTCGACAACCCGAAGTTGTTCAGCATCCAGATTCAATTCGTTTCGTTTTTCGTAAACTGCTTTCACCCGTTTAAACAATTCTTTGTTGAGCATGATGTTGTCGCGGTGAGCCGACATTTTCGGGGTGATTTCGCGGGCCAAAGCCTGCATCTCGTCGTTGGTATTGGCCGAATTCAGGTTGAAAAATACCAGAGAAACCCTTTCGAGTAATTTGCCCGACTGGTCAAATACCTGAATGGTATTTTCAAAAGTTGCTTCTTCCTGATTGTCGGTAATGGCTTTTATTTCTGCCATGTTTTCAGCAATTCCCTCATCGATGGCCGGCATATAGTGTTCCAGCCTGATCTGTTCGAATGGAGGAACCTGAAAAGGGGTTTGGTACTCCGAAAAAAATGGATTGTTCATGTCTTTTTTTGCTTCTTTGTTTTGGTTGCACGAACTCAGTATCAGTGCAACAGCAATAAATGTAATTCCGATTTTCAACATTATTAATTATTTAGGATTGATATTTTTTTCTTAATTCAGGCCCCGGCGTTTCAGCAAGGGTTCGATCGATGGTTCCTGTCCGCGGAAATTGCGGTAAATGGTCATTCCTTCGTCGGAACCCGATTTGGTTAACAGGGTTCTGAATTTTGCCGCCAGTTCAGGATTAAATAAATCGCCGCTTTGCTTAAAGGCGTCGAAGGCATCGGCATCGAGCACCGCTGCCCAGATGTACACATAATATCCCGCGGAATACCCACCCGAGAAAATGTGCGAAAAGTATGTGCTGCGGTACCTCGGGGCAATTTCGCTGATCAGCCCGATTTTATCCATCGACGATTTTTCAAAGGTAGGAACATCTCCGTTAAAATTCAAACTGTGGTAATCCATATCGAGCAGGGAGGCGGCCAGGTATTCAACGGTTTCGAATCCCTGGTTAAACTGTGCACTTTTGCTTAGCTTGTTGATCAGGTTTTCAGGAATAACCTCGCCGGTTTTGTAGTGTTTGGCATACACGCGAAGCACTTCGGGCTCGGATGCCCAGTTTTCCATGATCTGGGAGGGAAGTTCGACGAAATCACGTGGCACATCACGGGCAGTTCTCCGGAAAGGACCGTCGGTAAACAGATTGTGAAAAGCATGACCCGATTCATGAAACAGGGTGGTAACTTCGTCGAAACTCAGCAAAGCCGGAACATCGCCGGCCGGCCGCGTGAAATTGCAGACGATGGATACCACCGGGGTGATTTTCTGCCCGTTTTTGTACGATTGAGGCCGGTAAGCTGTACACCAGGCTCCGTTGTTTTTTCCGGGGCGCGGGTGAAAATCCATGTAGAATATTCCGATGTGCCGGCCATCGGCTTCCTGAACCTCGTAGGTCATTACTTCTTCGTTGTAAACCGGAATGTCGGTTCGCCTGAAGAATTTTACCCCATAAAGTTTATTGGCTACATAGATCATTCCGTCGATCACATTTTCGAGTTTGAAATATGGTTTTAATTCAGCTGCATCAAGATCGTATTTCGCTTTTCTGACTTTTTCGGCATAATACCACCAATCCCACGACTCCAGCTTAAAGTTTCCGCTTTCCTGATTAACCATTTCCTGCATGTCGGCCAGTTCTTTTTTAGCACGTTCGAGGGCCGGAACCCACAGTTTTATTAGAAAATCGTGAACGGTTTCAGGTGTTTTAGCCATGTTTTCGTCGACCACATATGTGGCGTAATTGGGGAAACCAAGCATTCCGGCACGCTGATTCCGGAGTTGGACTATCTTCTCGATGATTTGCTTGTTGTCGAATGTGTTGTCGTTGTTTCCGCGGTTCAGGTAACCGAGGTACAGTTTTTTGCGCAGGTCGCGGTTTTCGGCGTATTGCAAAAACGGGATCATGCTGGGTTTCTGAAGGGTAAAAATCCACTTTCCGTCCTGACCTGCTTTTTTTGCCGTTTCGGCAGCTGTAGCAATCACATCGTCGGGCAATCCTTTCAGGTCATTTTTGTTTTCAACCACCATCCTGAAATTTTTATTGGTTTCAGCCAGGGTGTTTTCACCGAATTTCAGGCTTAACATCGAAAGTTCTTTATTCAGTTTCCGGAGTTCTTCCTGTTTTTCGTCCGGAAGATTTGCTCCGCTTCGTTCAAAATCCTTGTATAATTTTTCGATAAGCCTGAGTTGTTCTGCATCCAGGTTCAAAGAGTTTCTTTGGTCATAAACCGATTTTACCCGGGTGAAAAAAACCTTGTTCAGCATGATATTGTCGCGATGGGCCGAAAGCAGTGGGGTAATTTCACGGGCCAGGGCCTGCATCTGATCGTTGGTGTTGGCCGAATTCAGATTCGAAAAAATACGTGTTTTACCAAGCAACTCACCCGATTGATCGTAGGCCAGAATGGTGTTTTCGAAAGTTGGCGCATCGGGATTTTCGGTGATCACCTTTATTTCGGCAAGTTGTTCGGCTATTCCGGCTTCGATAGCAGGTTTAAAATGTTCGAGTTTTATCTGATCGAACGGAGGCACCTGAAACGGTGTCTGATACTCACTGAAAAACGGATTTTTCACATCGCCTGACTGGGCCTGGATAAAAACCGGTACGAATAAAATAAACGACATTAAAATGATTTGAATTCTGTTTCTTTTCATACTTCAGTGGTTATGTTGATTTTGGCGTGAAAATTAAATATATAGGCCTGTCTAAAAGCTGATAAATGTCGTTTATTTTGGCAATTCCGGATTAAATTTGGTTTTATAACATACAAACCTCCGGAAGATGTATTTGGTTTTGGTTCAGCAGAACTTGCAACTTGTCATGACATTACCCCGCTCGAAAATTCAATTAGTAAATGCGAATTTTTAATATGATAGATTACAAGAATGCTGATGATTATTCGTTGTTGAAGTCGGGAAATAACTTTTAGCATAGCGTTAAGAAAGTTATTCTCGCCATCAAT
>JBASYJ010000250.1:0-27034 GCA_049277435.1 Prolixibacteraceae bacterium | reverse complement strand
GATTTGGGCCGAAATGTATTTCTGAAGTTCGGAATGCGAGTAGATATGCAGATCATTTGTCCGGCCAATCAGTACCATGGTTGAAATCAGGCCGATCAGACCAAAAATATGGTCGCCGTGAAGATGGGTAATAAAAATGTGATTGATTTTAGAGAAGCCGATTTTGTACTTTCGCATTTGAGTTTGCGTGCCTTCTCCGCAATCGATCAAAAAAAACCGCCCAAGTACATGAAGTACCTGGGCGGTTGGGTATCTGTTTGATGTAGGTAATGCTGAACTGGTTCCGAGTATGGTCAGATAAAAGGACATTGCTTGATCCGGGTGCATCAATTAATGTATTTCCTTTTCTTTCAGCAGATTCTTTGCTTCGTCAACTGTTTTGGTAATGATTAAAACAGTGTGCAGCATCGAAATCCGTATAATCTGTTCTACATCAGGCTGAAGTCCGGTCAGGATAAAAGTTCCGACAGAATCCTCGCAAAGACGGTTTGCTACTAAAATAGCACTCAGTCCTGAAGAATCACAATAAGAACACCCACTGACATCAAGAATGATGTTTTTCTCGCCATTCGCATTCACTACAACAAGTTCTGACTTAAGATCCGGCGCATTGTTTGTATCGAGCCTTTCACTCAGAACTTTAATAAGAGTATAATCTGATATTTTAATTATTTCAAAATCCATAGATGCAATTTATGAAATTCTGATGGATAAATAAACTTTCAGACCTAATTTTCTTTTTGTTCGTCAGCTTCCATTTGAGTTCTCAAAGCAGCCAATTCAGAAATATCACCAAGTGTAGTTTTTTCAGCATTGTTTTCCTTCACTTGTTTAACTGCTTTTGCAGTCGTTTTAGCCTGAGTTTTGCGTTTTGCTGTTTCATCAGCTTTCTTTTCATCTTCGAATACTCTTGAATGAGAAAGGATGATACGTTTAGCAGCTTTAGAGAATTCAATTACTTTGAATTCCATTTTTTCTTCAAGTTGAGCCTGGCTTCCGTCTTCTTTTACAAGGTGACGTGGAGTGGCAAAACCTTCAACACCGTATGGAAGTGCAATCGTTGCGCCTTTGTCAAATAATTCAACAACTGTTCCTTCGTGTACTGAATCAACAGAGAAAATGGTTTCGAACACATCCCATGGATTTTCTTCCAATTGTTTGTGCCCAAGGCTCAAACGACGGTTTTCCTTGTCAATGTCAAGAACAACTACATCGATATCTGAACCAATTGCTGTAAATTCTGATGGGTGTTTGATTTTTTTCGTCCAGCTCAAGTCTGAAATATGAATCAATCCGTCAACACCTTCCTGAATTTCAACAAATACTCCGAAGTTGGTGAAGTTACGAACAGTAGCTTTGTGTTTTGTTCCAACACCAAATACAGTGTCGATATCCTGCCAAGGATCAGATTTCAACTGTTTGATACCCAAAGACATTTTGCGTTCTTCGCGGTCAAGAGTCAGGATCTGAGCTTCAACTTCGTCGCCAACTTTCAGGAAGTCCTGAGCGCTGCGTAAGTGCTGTGACCATGACATTTCAGAAACGTGAATCAAACCTTCAACACCAGCAGCGATTTCAACAAAAGCACCATAGTCAGCCATTACGACAACTTTACCTTTTACTGAATCACCAACTTTCAGGTCAGCACCAAGGCTATCCCATGGGTGTGGAGTTAATTGTTTCAATCCTAAAGCGATACGTTTTTTGTCATCATCGAAGTCAAGAATTACAACATTCAATTTCTGATCCAATTCAACGATTTCGTTTGGATGAGTGATACGGCCCCATGACAAGTCGGTAATGTGGATCAAACCATCTACACCGCCAAGATCAATGAATACTCCGTATGAAGTGATATTTTTAACAGTACCTTCGAGTACCTGTCCTTTTTCAAGTTTAGAGATAATTTCTTTTTTCTGCAATTCGAGTTCTGCCTCGATTAATGCTTTGTGAGAAACTACTACGTTACGGAATTCGTGGTTGATTTTCACGACTTTGAATTCCATTGTTTTACCAACATACATGTCGTAATCGCGGATTGGTTTCACATCGATCTGTGAACCTGGCAGGAATGCTTCAATTCCAAATACGTCAACGATCATACCACCTTTAGTACGACATTTGATGTATCCTTTGATTACTTCATCTTTGTCAAGTGCTTCATTCACACGATCCCAAGAACGCAATGCACGTGCTTTTTTGTGAGAAAGGATCATCTGGCCTTTTAAATCTTCCAGACTTTCGATGTAAACTTCAACTAAATCTTTTGGTTTTAATTCAGGATTGTAACGGAATTCGTTTAAGCTGACAATACCATCCGATTTGTAACCGATGTCAACAACGACCTCGCGTTTGTTCATCGAGATAACACGACCTTCAACAACTTCTTTTTCCTGAACAGTAGTCAGGGTTTTTTCATAAAGTGTTTCAAGATCTTTTTTGTTTTTTCCACTGAAACCTTTGTCCTCTTCTTCTAAAGCATCCCAATCAAATTCTGCGGTTTCAGCTACGACAGCTTTAGGAGCTTTTGTTTTCTTTGTTTCTTCAACTGGTGCAACAGTTTCTTCAACTACTGCCGATTGTGTTTCAACAGTTTCCTGTTGTTCGAGTTCTACCTTTGGATCAAGGTTCTCTGTGTTGTTTTCTACCATTTAATAATCAATTAATTAATGAGTTAGACTATATATTAAATAAATGCGCCGCAAAATTAGGACTATTCCGCTATAAAACAAAGGATTTTGCTGATTTTTAATTGAATAGTTTGTTCGATGGAAAAAATCGTGTAACACATTTGTTCCCAGTGTAAATTTCGGATTAGGTGGGTTAAATTTTGAGTATTTGTTTTGACCTTAACTTCTGTTAAATATTTTATACCTATTTTTGATAGAGAACAAAATGTTAAATCGTTTATTCATGAAAATTGTTGTAGTAGGTACAGGTTATGTTGGATTGGTATCCGGAACTTGTTTTTCACAGACCGGTATTGATGTGGTTTGTGTTGATGTTGATGAACGGAAAATTAACATGCTAAATGATGGGAAGATACCGATTTATGAACCCGGACTTGAAGATATATTTAAATATAATGTTGAGAAAGGTCGCCTTTCATTTACCACGAGTTTAAAAGACAGTCTTTCTGAAGCAGAGGCAGTTTTTATTGCAGTTGGTACTCCACCTGATGAAGATGGCAGTGCTGATTTGAAATATGTCCTTGGTGTTGCGCGTGAAATCGGCCGCAGCATGGATCATTATATGGTCATGGTCACAAAAAGTACTGTTCCGGTGGGTACATCCATGAAGGTGAAAACTGCAATTCAGGAAGAATTAAAAAAAAGAAATTTGGATATTCCATTTGATGTGGCTTCAAATCCTGAGTTTCTGAAAGAAGGTAGTGCTGTCGATGATTTCCTGAAACCCGACCGTATCGTCGTTGGGATCGAATCTCCGGAAGCTGAAAAAACAATGCGAAAACTATACAAGGCATTTTTGCTGAATGGTCATCCTATTTTGTTCATGGACATTGCTTCTTCGGAAATGACCAAATATGCAGCAAACTCAATGCTGGCAACCAAAATCAGTTTCATGAATGACATTGCTAACCTATGTGAACTGGTTGGCGCCGATGTTGGCATGGTTCGCAAAGGAATCGGATCAGATACCCGTATTGGAAACAAGTTCATTTATCCGGGAACCGGATATGGTGGTTCATGTTTTCCGAAAGATGTGCAGGCATTGGTTCGCACTGCGGATGAATACGGTCATTCACTCGATATTTTGAAGGCTGTTGAAGCGGTTAATTACCGTCAGAAAGAAGTATTAATTGGAAAAATAAAAACTCATTTTGGACCTGATTTAAAAGGACTGAAATTTGGGATGTGGGGTTTGTCGTTTAAACCGAAAACCGATGATATGCGTGAAGCTCCATCCCTGGTAATAATTGATATCCTGAAAAAGGAAGGCGCAACAATTGTTGCATACGATCCGGTTGCACAGGAGGAAGCACACCGGATTTTAGGAGACAAAATTGAATTCGCAAAAGACGAATATGATGCCTGTGTTGATGCTGATGGATTAATAATTGTAACGGAGTGGCCAGAGTTCAGAATGCCAAATTTCAGGGTTATCGGAAAGCTGCTGAAATCGAAAACTATTTTTGACGGAAGAAATATTTATGAACCCGATGAAATGAGTGAACTCAAATTTAATTATTACAGTATTGGCCGTAAATCAGTAATAATTTCAAAATAAATTAAATGAAGCGGATACTTGTAACCGGTGGTGCCGGATTTGTTGGTTCTCATTTGTGTGAAAGATTATTGAATGATGGGAACGAAGTTGTTTGTATGGATAATTATTTCACCGGAAAAAAACATAAGATTGTTCATTTACTTGATAATCCCTATTTTGAACTGATCAGGCATGATGTAACCATGCCTTATTACATTGAAGTGGACGAAATTTATAATCTGGCATGTCCGGCTTCTCCGGTTCATTATCAGTATAATCCGATCAAGACCATCAAAACTTCAGTGATGGGTGCTGTAAATATGCTGGGACTCGCGAAAAGGATCAGGGCAAAAATCCTGCAGGCTTCAACGAGCGAAGTTTATGGCGATCCGATTATTCATCCGCAAACGGAGGATTACTGGGGGCACGTCAATCCTATCGGAATCCGTTCGTGTTACGACGAAGGAAAACGATGTGCCGAATCATTGTTTGTAAATTACCATACCCAGAACAATGTCCGGATTAAAATCATCCGGATTTTTAACACCTACGGCCCGAAAATGGAACCGGACGACGGCCGTGTCGTTTCGAACTTCATAGTTCAGGCGTTAAAAAATCAGGACATCACTATTTTTGGTGACGGAAAACAAACCCGCAGCTTTCAGTATGTTTCGGATCTGGTTGAAGGAATGATTCGTATGATGGCAACCGGTGATGATTTTACCGGCCCTGTAAATATTGGTAATCCGGGTGAATTTACTATGCTCGAACTGGCACAGAATATCATTGAACTGACCGGTTCGAAATCAAAAATAAGTTATCTTCCTTTACCTGCCGATGACCCGACTCAGCGTCAGCCGGACATCTCGCTGGCCAAAGAAAAACTGGGCGGGTGGGAGCCAAAAGTTCCTCTCAGGGAAGGATTGATAAAATCAATTCATTATTTTGATCAACTTTTATCAGGAAAAATATAATACGTATAAATATGAAAGGAATTATTCTCGCTGGAGGTTCAGGAACCAGGCTTTATCCGATAACCAAAAGTATTTCGAAGCAAATTATCCCGATTTATGATAAGCCAATGATTTATTATCCCTTATCGGTTTTAATGCTGGCCGGAATTCGTGAAATACTCATTATTTCAACACCAAAAGATATTCATCTGTATCAGGATTTACTTGGTGATGGAGACCAACTCGGATTAAAACTGGAATATGCCATTCAGCCTTCTCCCGATGGACTGGCACAGGCTTTTATTATTGGTGAGGAATTTATAGGCGACGATTCGGTTTGTCTGGTATTGGGCGACAATATTTTCTACGGATATAATTTTAGTTCAATTCTCGAAGATGCCGCAAAATTAAAAGATGGGGCAATTGTTTTCGGGTACTATGTGAATGATCCTGAACGCTATGGTGTTGCCGAGTTTGATGATAAAGGTAAAGTTTTGTCGATCGAGGAAAAGCCGCTTGAGCCAAAATCGAACTATGCGGTAACCGGCTTGTATTTCTACGGAAATGATGTGGTAAAAAAATCCATCAGTTTGAAACCATCGAAACGGGGTGAACTTGAAATTACCGATTTGAACCGCATTTATCTGGAAGAAGGCCGTTTAAGCATGAAATTACTGGGACGCGGTTTTGCCTGGCTCGATACCGGAACCCACGAAAGTCTGATGCAGGCCTCTAATTTTATTCACACCATCGAAGAACGTCAGGGCCTGAAGGTTTCCTGTATTGAGGAAATTGCTTATCTGCGGGGTTACATCGATAAACAGCAACTGCTGAATTTGGCCGAACCATTAATGAAAAATCAATATGGTGAATATTTAATAAATTTGGCCAATCGTAAAGTCATATCGTTTTAAAGGAAAAAACTACTGATGAAAATAATTGAAACGCCAATCCCGGGACTCTTAATCATAGAACCCCGGGTTTTTGCTGATGAGAGAGGATATTTTTTTGAAAGTTTCAGTCAGGCTAAATTTGCCGAAAATGGCCTGATTCCCAGTTTTGTTCAGGATAATGAATCCAAATCAAGTTACGGGGTTATTCGAGGTTTGCATTACCAACTGGCACCCTGGTCACAAACAAAATTGGTTCGGGTTGTTCAGGGCGAAGTTTATGATGTTGCTGTCGATCTGCGCGAAGGATCGCCAACATTTGGCCAGTGGTACGGTCTGGAAATCAGTGCTGAAAACAAAAAACAATTCCTGATCCCAAAAGGATTTGCCCACGGTTTCTCTGTTTTGAGCGAAACAGCAATTTTCTCTTACAAGTGTGATGCTTTGTATAATCCATCGGCAGAACGAGGCATTCGTCTGGATGATCCGGCTTTGAATATTGACTGGAAAGTTCCATTTGAAAAGGCGATAATATCACCGAAAGATTTGCAAAGTCCAAGTTTGTCGGATGCTGAAATGAATTTTAAATATTAGAAGATGATTAAAGTTCTTGTAACAGGTGCAAACGGACAGCTTGGTTCTGAAATCAATAAAATCTCCGGACGGTTTCCTGAAATTCAGTTTAGTTTTACCGATGTTGCCGAGTTGGATATTACCAGTTCAGAAAAAGTCGGCAGTTTTCTAACCGAATTCCGGCCTGATTATCTGATCAATTGCGCTGCCTATACAGCCGTTGATAAAGCTGAAACTGACCTTGAAACAGCCACTTTAATTAATGCCACGGCGGTTGGGATTTTATCTGAACAATCAGCAAAAACAGGATGTAAAATCATTCATGTTTCAACCGACTATGTGTACGACGGAGCCGGACCACGTCCTTACCGCGAAGATCATGCTGTAAATCCGAAATCGGCCTACGGAAGAACCAAACTGGAAGGCGAAATACTTTGTGTGAAAAATAATCCTGAACACATCATTATCCGCACGTCCTGGTTGTATTCAGCATTCGGAAACAATTTTGTAAAAACCATGCTGCGTCTTGGTACTGAACGAACCGAATTGGGAGTCATTGCCGATCAGATTGGGACTCCAACCAACGCAGCCGATCTGGCACTGGCAATTTTGACTATTATTTCATCTGTCGAATCCGGTGAAAAAACATTCACTCCGGGCATCTACCATTATTCAAATGAAGGCGTGGCCAGTTGGTACGATTTTACCAAAGCTATTTTCGATATTACCGGAATCAACTGTTTTGTGAAACCGATTGCAACCGAAGATTATCCTTCTCCAACCGAACGACCAGCCTACAGTGTCATGAATAAATCGAAAATTAAACTTATTTTTGACCTGCAGATACCGCACTGGCGGGATAGTTTAACTGATTATTTTACAAAAAAACAATAAAGATATGGCTACAAATCAGGAAGTTTTAGAAAGTGTAAAACTTAAAGCAGCAGAATGGCTGACTGATGTTTATGACGAAGCTACCAAAGCCGAAGTTAGGCGCATGCTTGCAAATGAAGATCCTACCGAACTGATCGACTCCTTTTACCGCGATCTGGAATTTGGTACAGGTGGATTACGCGGAATTATGGGTGCCGGAACCAACCGGATGAATATATATACCGTTGGAGCTGCAACTCAGGGATTAAGCAATTACCTGAAAAAGGAATTTGCAGACCTTCCGGAGATTAAAGTGGCTATTGGGTATGATTGCCGGAATAACAGCCGGTTGTTTTCGGATACCAGTGCCGGAATTTTTGCTGCCAATGGAATAAAAGTATTCATTTTCGATGATTTACGGCCAACTCCTGAATTGTCTTTTGCCATTCGCGAATTGGGTTGTCAAAGTGGAATTATCCTGACAGCTTCACACAATCCGAAAGAATACAATGGTTACAAGGCATACTGGAACGACGGATCGCAAATCGTTGCACCACATGACGAAAATATAATTGACGAGGTTTCGCGGGTGAAGGCTGCCGACATAAAATTTAATGGCGATAAAAATCTGATTACGGTTTTGGGAAGCGATATGGATAATCTTTTTCTTGAAAAAGTAAAAAGTGTTTCCATTTCTCCGGAAGTTGTACAGCGTCAGAAAGATTTGAAGATCGTTTATACACCTATTCATGGTACCGGTGTCCGGTTAATTCCCGCGGCATTGCGTGCATTTGGTTTTACCAATATTTTTAATGTTCCTGAACAGGATGTAGTAAGTGGCAATTTCCCTACTGTAATTTCCCCGAATCCTGAAGAAACAGCCGCTTTGGAAATGGCAATAGCAAAAGCTGTTGAGGTTGACGCCGATGTGGTAATGGCTTCCGATCCGGATGCCGACCGCATAGGAGTTGCTGTTAAAAATGATAAAGGAAAATTTGTAATTCTGAATGGAAATCAGACTGCTCTTGTTTTTATTTACTACATCATCAATAAACGAAAGGAAAGTAACAAACTTCAGGGTAATGAGTTCGTCGTAAAAACGATTGTAACTACCGAACTTGTTGCTAAAATTGCTGAACGGAATCAGGTTGATTTCTACGATGTGTTTACCGGATTCAAATACATTGCCGAAGTGATTCGTGATTTGGAAGGCAAAAAAACTTACATCGGTGGTGGTGAAGAAAGTTTTGGTTTTATGCCTGCTGACTTTGTTCGCGATAAAGATGCCGTTTCTTCCTGTGCTTTGATGGCCGAAATCGTTGCCTGGGCTAAAGATCAGGGTAAATCGCTCTACGAATTGTTGCTCGATATTTATATGGAATATGGTTTCTCGCGCGAAAAAATGAAATATGTGGTTCGTAAAGGAAAATCAGGAGCCGAAGAAATTGAGCAAATGATGGTTAAATTCCGTTCCAATCCACCTAAAGTTTTAGGCGGTTCGAAACTTAAAATTGTGAAAGACTACGATATTAATGTGGCTAAAAATCTGTTAACCGGCGAAGAAACTGCAATTGACCAGAAATCAACTTCAAATGTTCTGCAGTTTTTTACCGAAGATGGAACCAAAATATCGGTTCGTCCTTCAGGAACAGAACCTAAGATTAAATTCTATTTTGAAGTTACCGGCGAATTGACCAATCGTGCCGATTTCGATGCCGTTGAAAATCAGGCTGACGAAAAAATTGACGCGATGATGAAAGAACTGGATTTGTAATCGTTTGATAAATTTTCAGGATAAGAATAGATATTAAATTTTAAAATCAGAGATTCAGATCCGTTTTCTGAATCTCTGATTTTTTGATCATAATCAGTACAAATCAACTAAAACCAATTAAAATGAAAAGTGTATTATTCACTGCTGCAGGAGTTCTCGCTTTTGCAGCAACATTTGCCCAGGGTAGAACGGATTTTCCGATGAAACCCGAAATGACCGAAATCTGGGACCCGGAAATTACTGTTGTTACCCCGGGAGCAACTCCCCAGGATGCCCCATCTGATGCAATAGTTTTGTTTGACGGGGTAAATCTGAATACCGAATGGACCAACGATGCCGGTACCGAACCCGGCTGGAAGGTAGCCGACGGTTGTGTAACTGTTGCAAAGGGTGCAGGAATCATTAAAACCAAACGTTCTTTTAACGATTTTCAGCTTCATGTTGAATGGCATTCTCCTGTTGAAGTAATTGGTGAAAGTCAGGGCCGGGGAAACAGTGGTATTTTTCTTCAGGGACTGTACGAAGTTCAGGTTTTGGATAATTACAACAACCGGACATACCGAAATGGCCAGGCCGGAAGTTTATACAAACAACATCCTCCATTGGTAAATGCCTGCAAAGCTCCGGGAGTTTGGCAGGTTTACGATATTATTTATACCGCACCTCGTTTTAACGACAAAGGTGGCTACTTCACTCCACCAACGGTAACTGTTTTACACAATGGCGTTTTGGTTCAGAATCATGTTTCGTTACGTGGGCCAACCGAATACATCGGAATTCCGGAGTATTTTGTAAAACCGCATGGCGCTGGTCCGATTATCCTTCAGGATCATGGCAATCCGGTGAGTTACCGGAATATTTGGATACGCGAACTATAAAAAAAATACCGGCAAAGCTTCCTGTTTCAGGAAGCTTTGCTTTTTTCTTCCAACCAACCTAAGCTATACCGAATGTCTTCTATTCTGAAGCTTTTCTTACTTGTTTTACCCATTTCCATACTTTCTTACCAGGCATCTTCTCAGGTAAATTTCACCTCTTCGAACCTCCCGATCGTTGTCATCAATACAAATTACATGACCATTGTCGATGAGCCTAAAATTTTTGCCAACATGGGAATTATATGGAACGGCCCCGGAAAACGGAATAATCTTTCCGATCCGATGAATGATTACAATGGTAAAATTGGCATCGAAATTCGAGGTTCTTCTTCCCAGTCTTTCCCAAAAAAAAGTTACGGATTCGAGACCAAAACCAGTGAACTGGTTACCACCGATGTTTCATTGCTGGGGTTGCCCGAAGAAAATGACTGGATTCTTTATGCACCTTATTCTGATAAAACTTTAATCCGGAATGTTCTGACATTTACATTAGATGCCTCATTGGGACATTATTCTCCGCGATGCCGCTTTGTTGAACTTATGCTGAACGGAACTTACCAGGGGATATATGTTTTGATGGAAAAAATCAAACGAAACAAAAACCGTGTAGATATTGCAAAGCTTACTGCTTTGGATAATTCAGGTGAAGAACTTACCGGCGGATATATCCTGAAGATTGATAAATCAACGGGAACTGGGGCAAGTGGCTGGTCATCGGATTACAGTAATGACTTTGGACGGACTTTTTATCAGATCGACTATCCAAAAGCTGATGTAGTTACCTATTCGCAAAAATCCTACATTCAGGATTATGTCAGGAACATGGAGAAATCACTGTATCAGGAAAAATATTCCGGCCCTGGCAGTTATCATGATTATCTGAACGATTCATCTTTCATCGATTTTATGATTGTGAACGAACTGGCTAAAAATGTGGATGGATACCGGATAAGTTCTTATTTGTATAAAGGAAAGAATGAACTGTTGAATTGCGGGCCAACCTGGGATTATAATCTGGCCTACGGGAACGCTGATTACTACGATGGCTGGACCACGAATGGATTTCAGTATGAAGCATATCTCGGGAACGATTACTGGCAGAATCCGTTTTGGTGGAGCAAATTAATAAAAGATCCGGCCTATTCCGGGAATTTGAAAAGGAGATGGTCTTCCATTCGGAAAAAAGAGTATTCAAATGCGCGGATTACATTTGTGATCGATAGTTTGGTGAACCTGCTTTCCGAAGCTCAGGTCCGTAATTTTTTCAAATGGCCCGTTCTTGGAAAGTATGTCTGGCCAAATTATTACATTGGATCGTCTTATAATTCGGAAGTCGTCTGGATGAAAAACTGGATACTTAACCGCTTGTCGTTTCTCGATCGGCAGTGGCCATACGACTTCACCGGAACAGAAAATCTTTCTGTGTCGAATTCAGCTTCCGTTTTTCCAAATCCTTTTACCGATGTTTTATCGATTCATATGAATTCATCGGTAAATCTCAGTGCTTTTGCTGAAATACGAAATGCAAACGGTTCTGTTTTAAGGAATGAAAGAATTGAAATTCAAAATGGACTGGCCCGAATTGAATTTCCGGAAAGACAGAAACTACAGCCCGGTTTATATTTGCTTAAGATTACAGCTTCCGGGCAAGTTTTGTTAAATGAAAAAATAATCAAATCGCCCTAGTTCAGGAGAGTAAGAAAAATTTATTCCGATTTTTTAGGATTTGAACTTTACGATTATCTTACCATCTTCATTTCTGAAGGAATCCAGGTTTCCGGAGAATGTTTTTTGTCTATCTTTGCGGCAATTCAAAAAAATCAAGTCCCATGCAGGAAAAAATACTTATTCTGGATTTTGGTTCTCAGTATACACAGTTGATTGGCCGGCGAGTGCGGGAGTTAAATGTGTATTGCGAAATCTATCCTTACAATCATTATCCGGCTATCGATGAGTCAGTTAAAGGAGTTATCTTATCCGGAAGCCCTTTTTCTGTCCGGGATGCGGAAGCGCCAAAGCCAGATTTGTCGTTGATAAAAGGGAAGATGCCATTGTTGGGCGTTTGCTACGGGGCACAATATCTGGCTCATAATTTTGGTGGCGAAGTACTTCCTTCAAACACACGTGAATATGGTCGGGCAAACCTTGGATTTGTCGATAATTCCAATCCTTTGTTTACCCAGATCAGTCAGCATACTCAGGTTTGGATGTCGCATGGCGATACCATCGATCGTCTTCCTGAAACTTATAAAATCATTGCCAGTACCGCTGATGTCGAAAATGCGGCATTTAAAGTTGAAGATGAACAAACCTTCGGTATCCAGTTTCATCCCGAAGTTTATCATACCACCGAAGGAACTCAGTTGCTGAAAAATTATGTCGTAGATATTTGTGGCTGTTCACAGGACTGGACTCCCGATTCATTCATCGAAACAACTGTAAAAGAGTTGCAGGCCAAACTGGGCGATGATCGGGTAGTACTTGGTCTTTCTGGTGGAGTCGATTCATCGGTGGCAGGTGTTCTTTTGCATCGCGCCATCGGCAAAAACCTAACCTGTATTTTTGTTGACAATGGTTTACTCCGGAAAGACGAATTTCAGCAGGTTCTGGATTCGTATCAGCACATGGGCTTAAATGTAATCGGAGTGGATGCCCGCCGGAAATTCTGGGACGATCTGGCCGGAATTACCGATCCGGAGCAAAAACGTAAAATTATTGGCCGCGATTTTATAGAAGTTTTCGATGTTGAGGCACACAAAATACAGGATGTAAAATGGTTGGCCCAGGGTACAATTTATCCTGATGTGATCGAGTCGGTTTCAGTAAATGGTCCATCGGCTACCATTAAATCGCACCACAACGTAGGTGGTTTACCTGATAAAATGAACCTAAAAGTTGTCGAACCGTTGAAATTGTTATTCAAAGACGAAGTTCGCAGGGTAGGGAAGGCTTTGGAAATTAACGACAGTCTATTGGGTCGTCATCCGTTCCCGGGACCAGGACTTGGAATCCGTATTCTGAGTGATGTGACTCCTGAAAAAGTAAGAATTCTTCAGGAAGCAGATGCAATTTTTATCAATGGATTGAAAGATTGGGGACTTTACGACAAAGTATGGCAGGCTGGTGTCATGTTACTTCCGGTACAATCGGTTGGGGTAATGGGCGATGAGCGGACTTACGAAAATGTGGTCGCCTTGCGTGCAGTAGCTTCAACAGATGGAATGACGGCAGACTGGGTACATTTACCTTTCGAATTTCTGGCTAAAATGTCGAATGAAATAATCAATAAAGTTCGGGGAATTAACCGCGTGGTGTACGACATCAGTTCAAAACCGCCGGCAACCATCGAATGGGAATAGAATAATACAGAAGTAAAATATAAAGTAAAAAAGGAGGCTCGGTTGAGCCTCCTTTTTCGTTTCAAGCTAATCTTGAAAAATTTACCGGACAATAGGGTCCAAACCAATATTTTTCCAGAATAAAAGTGAAATCTTATTTATTCCTTTTTGTTGGTATGTATTCCAAAAGGAAAGTAAAGCGGGCAAAAACTGATCAGGCTGGTTAATACAAAAACTCCGGATAAAACCAGTAACACAATACCAACAGTTCCTGAAACGACACCGGTAAAATAAAGAATGGCTAAAATTGCAGCAACAATCGCTCTGATTATTCTGTCTGCACTTCCCATGTTTTTTTTCATGATTAGAATTATTTGGTTAAACAAAATTTCTGAATTCAATTTTCAAAAATAGTTTTGTCCTGAACTTCATGCAGTGACCCAAGTCACCATTAATAAATTTCAATCAAATTGTTCGGATTTTGTTTTACTTTTCCTTCATTTTCAAGTTTTTTCATTACCCGGCTGATTACCTCGCGGGCAGTACCGAGTTCGCTGGCAACCTGCCTGTGCGAAATTTTTAGCGGATTCGAATTGGTTAACCGGGTTTTTTTTGCCAGATAATCATAGAGCCGTTTATCCAGCTGATCGAATAGAAGATGATTGATCGTATCGAGTAATTCGCTGTATCTCAGGTTAAATTGTTGAAAAAATGCCGTGTTTATATCCGGAAACTGATGGGTCCAATCAATCACTTTTTCCACCGGAAGAAGTAACGCTGTGGTGTCTTCTTCTGTAATTGCAAAAATTTTACTGGGCTGATTTTTAAGACTTGCCGAAAACGACATGATGCAACTTTCTTTCGGTTTGATGTAATAAAGCAAAAGTTCCTTGTCTCCCGACCGGGTGAAAACCTTGATTAATCCGCTGATTACAATTGGAATAACCTTGATGTACTGACCTTCACGTAAGATTTCAGTGCCTTCTGGAAGTGTTTTCAGAATCGAATTCTGATTTATTTCTGCTAATAATTCTGCCGGAAATAGAGGAAATAAATTCGCCAGTATTTTCTCGTCAAGCATAGGATCAAATCATTTAAGATAGTTGGAATAAGATCTGCTTACCGATGTCAAATTGATTAGAAATCAGAATAATCAGTCGGATGCATCAGGATTATCACATGCTTTGAAACCGTGTTTTTGTATTCGTCCAGGGCTGACATTTCTTTCCATTCCGGATGGCTGCCAAATGCTTTCCAATGTGCATCATGAGAAGGCATGTCGGCAAAAGTAGTCAGATACATCAGGTTTGGCATGGTGCTGCCCGAAATAACTTCAGCACTGAAAACAGTATTAAATCCAAGCTTGTTAAAAAGTTTAATCTCACCGCCTTCATTAAACATTTTTGCTTTTTGCCTGAACAGGTTATCAGTTGGCCCTTCGTAACTTCTTAGTTCATAAATGCGTTCAGAAGGTGAAGTTTTAAACGCTGGAATAAAATGATGCGGGGCATCCGGAAATGCTTTTAAAAGGATTGATTCCTTGCGCAAATATGGAACATTATCAAAGGGCGCACCCAGAAAATCAATTCCTTTAGCCTGGTATACCAGATCGTTTGCCAGTTTATCCTGAGTTTTTGCAAAATCATCAAGCGATTTGAATGACATCCAAACATAAACGCGTTTTCCTGAAGTTGTGTCACTTTCGATGGGTTTAAATACCCCAACTTTTTGAATTCCTGCCCGGTGCAATGCCGGAATATAAGCGTTTTTCAGAAAGTTATCCACTTTCCCCTCCTGGACTTTTCCATTCAGCCGGAATACCTGGATCTGATAAAAATCGCGTGAGGCGGAAAATCCTGAAATTGAAAATGCCATGGCAAGAATGGTCATCAAAATAAAATGACGGGTGTAATTTTTGGTGAGTTGGTTCATTTGGTTCATGAAAATTGGTTTTAAAATGTGTTGGTAAAGATATAAATCATCTGCGTTTCTGGACATTCTTTTTTTTCTCTGTGTTTAACAGTTAAAAATCAGAATAGTCGGTCGGATGAAGCAATGTTTTAATCGATTTTGAAACGGTATTTTTATATTCGGGCAATGCCGATAGGGCTTTCCATTCGGGATGGGCACGAAATGCATCCCAGTGTGCATCGTGCGAAGGCATGTCGGCAAAGGTGGTCAGATACATCAGGTTGGGCATCGTACTTCCCGAAATCACTTCAGCATAAAAAACGGCATTAAATTCAAGTCGTTTAAACAGCTTTATTTCGCCTCCTTCGTTAAACATTTGAACTTTCTTCCTGAACAGGTTTTCGGTTGGGCCTTCATAACTTCGGAGTTCATAAATTCGTTCGGATGGTGCTGTTTTGAATTCAGGAATAAAACAATTCGGTGCATCCGGAAATGCTTTTAGCAGAATTGATTCTTTCCGGATAAACGGCGCCTGATCGAAAGGAGCACCCAAAAAATCAATTCCTTTTGCCTGATATTCCTTGTCGGCTGTCAAATCATCCTGAATCTTTGCGAACTGGCCAAGCGATTTGAAGGGCATCCACACATACACCATTTTGCCTGAAGCGGTGTCGCTTTCGATTGGCTTAAAAACTCCGACTTTTTTGATTCCGGCCCGGTGTAATGCCGGTAAATAGGCATTCTTTAGGAAATTATCCACTTTTTCTTCCTGTACTTTGCCTTTCAGCCGGAAGACCTGGATTTGGTAAAAATCACGCGATTCTGCATAACCGGACAGGGTGAACGCAAAGGCGGCAAATGCAAACAGGAAAAATCGAAGCGAGCTACTTTTAATAGATGGGTTCATGATTCATGGTTTTTGTTAATTCGGGCCTAAAGTTAAAAATTATCAGGTACAAAAAATCAAAATCCAGGTCAGGAAGAAACTGTTTAAAACCGGTAACCAATTCCAAATTTTATTCCTGAATCGATTAAATGGTAGTGGTAATTGTCGGATGAAAAAGGAACAATCGAATGCATCCGGGCACGCGGATTTAGGGTCAGGGTCAGGCCCGATTTGAAACTGTATTTTAACCCGGCACCAAGCATTGCGCCAATTCCGGTTTGGTTGTCAATCGAGTTCGATAAACTGGTGTCCATGTCGAAAATCAAACCGCCGTTTATAAATGCATAGTTCAGAAAATTCAGGCGATAACCAACCGGAATAGTTATCAGTGCGGATTTTTCGGTTCTGGGCGACAGGTCTATATCAGGATGAAGGTTTGGTGTGATCCTGATTTCGTGTTTTGAGTATTCAAGACCGGTTTCCAAACTCAGCCAGGATTTAAGTTCTCTGGTGTAATTTAGTCCTATGGAAAAAAAACCTTCTCCGGAATAGGACGGGGCACCCAAAAGCTGATCAAAATTGACCAGATCATTTTTCCCGTTCAGGAATGATAAACTTAGGTCAGCTTTCTTTTGTGCCAGAATTTGAATGACTGATAAACTAAAAATCAGAATTAAAATTGATTTCATAGATTTTTTTATTGAAAAATTATCCAATTACTAATTTTAAAACTTCGAAGAGTCCAAACATAAATAATACGGTCAAAAGACCATAACCCCAGGAGTACTTGTTGATTTTACTCAATGATGTTATCAGGTACCAAAATACTACAAGTGCAATAATCCGCTGAATTACAATCGAATATTCTCCGGTTTTATTTATTTGCTTTACTGAAATCAAAAATAGTTTCTTAAAAGCGAAATAGGGCAATAAAATCAGATAAGGTGAAAATGAATAGGCCAATGTCACCTGGTTTTGCGAAAAATTGGATTTACCCTGAAATATTTTTCCAGCAGACCAGAATAGAAATGAAAATAAGTATTTCAGAAACAGAAAAAAAACGACGGTCAGCAAACAAAATAGTATCATTACTGATCCTTTTCCCTGTATCGGGAACTTATCGATTTGCGATTGGGAAGTTGATAAAGAAAAATACTGAGCCAGTAGAAAAAAATCAGATTAATGTTTCTGATCATTAATCTTGGATTTTCCAGCTCTGCAGAATTTAATGCCTGTTCCGGATTTATCCAGAATAGGTAATGATGTTTCATTAGGGTGGTTATTTAGTCGATTGTTTTAAGGCAAACAAATATATGAATCTTAATGTTAAGTAGTCGGCCGGATTTCAAAAGAATACAGATTTTTGGCTTGTTAACTGAAATAAAAATTCATGATTTAAAGTTGAAACCTGAATAGTTAGAATAAACTGTATTTACGGGTGTTAACTAAAATTAAGCTTTGCTACTTTTGGTTGCCGGTTTAATCAGCTATATTTACGACTCAAAAAAAAATCGGAACGACTTTTGCCTGATTCCTGGCCGGAAGTCGAAACGAAAAAACTATACAGATATGACATTTAGTTTGAAAAATACCGGAGCTTCAATTTTACTGGGGATGATGATGTTGGCCGGTGGTAGCGAAATTAAAGCTCAGGATGTTCAGAATAACACCCTTAAATTTGGCCGCTTGCTTCGCCTGATTGATAGTTATTACGTTGATTCAACAAAAGCCAACGATTTAACGGATAAAGCCATCGTTGAAGTTTTACGAAATCTGGATCCCCATTCGGTTTATATTTCGAAGGAAGAAGTTGATAAGATGAACGAACCGCTTCTTGGTAATTTCGAAGGAGTTGGAATCTCGTTTAATGTTTACCGCGATACACTGATGGTCGTAACAACGATCTCCGGTGGCCCTTCAGAAAAAGTCGGACTTCGTGCCGGCGACCGTATTGTTCAGGTTGACACAAAAAATATTGCTGGAATAGGTTTGAAAAATACTGATGTTTACGATTTGCTGAGGGGCAAAAAAGGAACAAAAGTTGACCTCAAAATTAAACGAAAAGGAGAAGATAATCTTCTTGATTTTACGGTGATTCGAGATAAAATACCCATCAACAGCCTTGATGCATCGTACATGCTCAATCCGAATACAGGTTACATCAAACTGAATAAATTTTCGGCAACCACCACAACCGAATTTTTTGATGCCATCAAAGAACTCAAGACAAATAATCAGATGAACAGCTTGGTTCTCGATTTACGCGGAAATGGTGGTGGTTACCTGACGGCCGCGATTGAATTGGCCGATCAGTTTCTGACAGCTTATAAACTTGTTGTATATACCGAAGGACTGCATGCGGATAAGAAAGAATACAGCGCTACTCCGCTAGGCGAACTCGAACAGGGAAAACTGATTGTTTTAATTGATGAAGGTTCTGCCTCTGCCAGTGAAATTGTTGCAGGTGCCATTCAGGATTGGGACCGGGGCGTATTGATTGGCCGTCGCTCCTTTGGAAAAGGTTTGGTGCAGCAGCCTTTCCCGTTAACTGACGGATCGATGATCAGGTTGACAACTGCTCATTATTATACGCCTAGTGGCCGGTGTATCCAAAAACCATACACCGAAGGAGTTGACGAATACCAGAAAGATTACCTGCACCGGATTGAAAATGGCGAACTGTTTTCGAAGGACAGTGTAATTCAGGATAAATCCGAAAAATTTGCAACGAAGGTAAATAAACGTACTGTCTATGCCGGTGGCGGAATTATGCCTGACCTGTTTATCCCGCTGGATACCTCGAAATATTATGCCTATTACAACAATCTGCTCCGTAAAAATGTGGTTTATTCCGGTGTGTTGGACCTCATGGACAATAACCGGGAAGACTTTGCAAAAAAATATGTAGACTTTAAAATCTTCAACGACAAGTTTGATGTGACCGATGAAATGGTCAGCAATATTATTGCTGCCGGAGAAAAAGAAGGGGTAAAAGGGGATGAAAAAAGTATCGAATTTGCACGCCCTTTAATGAAACGACAGATGAAAGCGCTGATCGCCAGAGATCTGTTTTCAATGAGTCAGTATTTTCAGATCATGAACAGTGATGATGAGGCAATCAAAAAAGCGTTGGATATTGTTTCTCAGAAAGGTACATACGAAAAGATACTTTCAGGGAAATAATTTATTTTTTAGTTGTATTTTTTAGATAGAGACGCACGGCCGTGCGTCTTTGCATTACAATATATCTAGTTATGGATTTAATTTTAAAATGGCTTTCAGGAAATTACATTGAGCTCCTGGGAGCCATTTTGGGAATGGCCTACATTATTTTTTCTATCCGGCAAAATATTTTAACATGGCCGGTTGGATTGCTCACATCAATCTTATACGTGTGGGTCTTTTTCGATAGCAAGCTTTATGCCGACATGGGCCTTCAGATTTACTATGTTGTGATCAGTATTTATGGCTGGTATGAGTGGTTGTACGGAAATAAAACAAACGGAAAGACCAAATTATCAATCAGCCGCCTGACTCCAAAACTCGGGTTCTATCTTTCAGTAATTAGCCTGGCGATTTTTTTACTGATCTGGTTTATTCTGAAGAATTTTACCGATTCACCGGTTCCAATGGCTGATGCGCTGGCAACCGGATTAAGCATTGTTGCTACCTGGATGCTTGCCCGAAAAATTCTGGAACACTGGCTGGTCTGGGTTTTTGTCGATGCTTTTTCGATCGGATTATTCTGGTACAAAGATTTACATCCTACAGTAATATTGTTTGTAATATATACTATTATGGCTTTTGGTGGTTTTATTGAATGGAAAAAGGAATTCATTGCTGATCAGCAAAAGAAGTGAATAGAACTTGCATGGTTACACATACGAAAAAAATACGGATTGCGATTACCGGACCCGAATCTACCGGTAAAACGACCCTGGCCATGCAGCTGGCCGAACGGTTCGACGGTATTTATTTGCCCGAATTTGCCCGCGAATATGTTGAGAAATTATCGCATCATTATGCTTATGAAGATGTTGAATCGATAGCAAAAGCACAGATCGAACAATATCAATCGACAGAAACTTCGGAAAATGAACTTTTCTTTTTTGATACCTGGCTGATTATTACCAAAGTTTGGTTCAACTGGGTATTCAGAAAATCTCCCGATTGGCTCGATGACCAAATCCGCAATTGTCCCATCGATTTATTCCTTCTTTGTCGTCCGGATTTACCCTGGGAAGAAGACCCCGTGCGTGAAAATGGAGGCGAAAACCGAATTCGCCTGTTTGAAGAATATCGTCGCGAGTTGACCGATTTTGGATTTAAATTCGTTGAAATCGATGGAACTGACGAAATCAGGTTGAATCATGCTATTGCCGCAATTCAGGAATGTTGTGAATTGTCGTAAACTTCGGATGGTTCCGGTTTATATCATTCCTGTCTTACCTATATCAGCAGCGCTAAAATGAAATTTGGATTATTTCTGGCTGTTGCAGGAAAAAAAAACTCAAAACATGTTGGTTTCAGACCTAAAAGTATGATTTTTGTGTTGTCGTAAAATGCTGTACATTTTTAATGCCTGAAATGCTGAAAAAAACTTCAGCTTCAGGATAAATTACAGATTATTTCGGGCTTTTCTACTACTATTAAAATGTCATTAAGATGCAATCAGAAAAAAATATTGAGCACAAATTGCGAAATGCCGTTGAGTTGCTTTCAGATTCAAAATCGCTGAGCGAAGTTTGCCACGAGCACCGCATTGGCGAACCGTTGCCATCGATTGAAAAACTGGGAAAAGTGGTTGGAATTATCCGCGAGATTTTGTTTCCCGGATATTTTGGCAATACCAGTTTACGAACCAACACAACCAAACACTATGTCGGTGTTTATGTTGACGAACTGTTCGAATTGCTGTCGGAGCAAATCCTGGCCGGTCTCTGCTTCACCTGTCAGAATCCGGAACAGGTTGACATGCAGGAACGTTCGAAGTTTGCACAGGGCCTGGCTGCCGATTTTATTTCATTTCTGCCTGAAATCCGCCGCCTGTTAATTACAGACGTTGATGCGGCTTATCTGGGTGATCCGGCAGCAAATAATAAAAGTGAAGTCATTTATTGTTACCCAACTATACGTGCCATTATCAATCATCGGGTAGGGCATCAGTTACTGAAACTGGGGGTTCCGCTTATTCCCCGAATCATTTCAGAAATGGGCCATTCTGAAACCGGAATCGATATTCATCCCGGTGCCCAGATCGGTGAATCCTTTACGATTGATCACGGTACCGGCGTTGTAATTGGTTCAACCAGCATCATCGGGAATAATGTGAAACTATATCAGGGAGTTACGCTGGGAGCAAAAAGTTTTCCGCTGGACGAGGATGGAAATCCGATTAAAGGAATTCCGCGTCATCCGATCGTGGAAGATAATGTAATTATATACGCTCAGGCTACTATTTTGGGCCGCATCAGGATTGGCGAAAATTCGGTGATCGGAGGAAACGTCTGGGTAACCAACAGCCTTCCGCCAAACACCAAACTGGTACAGTTCAAGGCAAAGGAAACGGATTATAAAGATGGTGCCGGAATCTGATACAATTGAAATTAACTTGTTACATCAGAGTGAATTGGAATCACTCAAAATCTCAATATTTTGAAAAAATACAATTATACAGCCACAACAATGGCCGGACTTGAAGAAGTTCTGGCACAGGAATTATTGGAAATGGGAGCCGACGATGTACAGATCTCGCGCCGTTCGGTTTATTTTAGCGGTGATCTGGAATTGCTTTACAAGGCAAATTACTGTTTGCGTACCGCTCTCCGTATTTTGCAGCCAATCGATTCCTACAAAATTTATTCGGCTGACGATTTGTATCAGCGGGCCAAGAATTTCAAATGGGAGGAGCTTTTTGGCTGTGAACAAACATTTGCCATTCAGAGCACCACTTTCTCCGATTTGTTTAACAACTCGATGTATGCTTCCCTGAAATTAAAAGATGCGATTGTCGATCGGTTTCGTTATAAGTTTGGCGAACGCCCGTCGATCAATCCGAAAAATCCGGATATCTGGATCAACTTACACATCAGCAACGAAGTTTGCACCATTTCGCTCGACAGTAGCGGTGAATCGCTTCACAAACGCGGTTACCGCCTGGATCAGAATGAAGCTCCGATGAGTGAAGTTCTGGCTGCCGGATTAATCCGTTTATCGGGTTGGGATCGCCAGAGCGACCTGATTGATCCGATGTGTGGTTCCGGAACGATTGCCATTGAAGCAGCCATGCTGGCCAACCATATTTTCCCCGGAAAAATACGCCGGAATTTTACCTTCAAAAACTGGCGAAATTTCGATCCTGAAGTTTTTAAACGGATGGAAGCAGAAGTGAATTCGAATCAGCCTGAAATGGTTAAAATTTCAGCTTCAGATATTTCAAGAAGAAACATCGACATTGCCTGGAAAAATGCTGAAGCAGCAGGAGTGCTTTCGATGATCGATTTTAAAGTTTCCGATTTTAAAGTGCTGGAACCAGCTTCACAAAAGCCATTTCTGATTTTTAATCCGCCGTATGGCGAACGTATGACTCCGGAAGATTCGAATTTTTATTCGATGATCGGCGAGCGGTTGAAACATCATTATACCGATGCAACCGTTTGGATAATCAGCACTCCGCAATGCCTGAAGTCGGTCGGGTTGAGGCCGTCACGCAAAATCTCCATCCTGAATGGTTCGCTGGAATGTAGTTTCCGGAAATATGAATTGTATTCTGGTTCAAAGAAATTTTCGGGTGCCAAAACTGAAACCGAATAAATTACTCCAGTTTAAAGAAAAGATTCCATCCCTTATTTTTGAAGGATGGAATCTTTTTGCATTAAAGCTGGCTTACGCATTCCATATTTCCCAGGCGCGGATTGCCTGCAGGTGAAGCATTTCCAGCCCGTTTTTTGTTTTTGCACCCTGCTCTTTCCCTTTTTTCAAAAACAAAGTTTCTTCAGGATTATAAACCAGATCGAAAAGAACATGATCCGGAGTAAGTCCCTGATACGGGATATCCGGACATTGGTCGACATTCGGAAAAGTACCGATTGGTGTGGCGTGAATAACAATCAGATAATCTTTCAGCAATTCTTTGGTGATCTGATCGTAGCGGATTTCTTTTTCAAAAAGCTGATCTTCGATTGAAGCTGATACAAAATCGATATTCAGTTTGTGCAGGATGTGTTTTATCGCTTTTGAAGCCCCACCGGTACCCAGAATCAATGCCTTTTTATGTTTCTCTTCCAACATGGGGCGCAGCGAGTTTTCGAATCCGTAAATGTCGGTATTGAATCCTTTTAAATGTCGCCTGCCGTTTTGTGTGGTTATTTTTACAGTGTTTACGGCCCCGATTTGAGCCGCTTCAGCATCAATCTCATCCAGAAACGACATGATCTGCTGTTTGTACGGAATGGTACAATTTAATCCGCCAAGGTTTTCATACTGATCAAATATTCCCGGGAATTCATCGATGCTGTCCAGTTCGAAATTCACATACTGATGATCCGGAAGATTTTCGTTTCTGAATTTTTCAGTAAAGAAGTTTCTGGAAAAGGAGTATCCCAGACGATGTCCTATAAGTCCGAATGTTTTCATAGAATGCTTAATTTAAATCTGTTTTTGTTGTCAAATTTAGTCGGTAATTTATAACCTAACTCAACTCACTAAGTTCAAGCCAGCGCATTTCTTTTTCTTCGAGCAAGTCGGTAATTTCGCCAAACCGGTTCGATTTTTCGTGCAGCTGATCGTTGGTGAGATTTCCTGAATTTAGTTTTTCTCCAATCTCCAATTTTTCTGTTTCCAGCGATGCGATATCTTTTTCGAGTTGTTCCAATTCACGTTTTTCGTTGAATGTCAGCTTTCGTTCCTTTTCCTTTACTGGTTTTGGAATGGCTTTGACTTCCGGTTTTTTTAGTTTTTTCTCCTGCTCTTCTTCTTCCAGCTGTTTATTTCTCCAAATGGTGTAGCTTCCCGGAAAGTCTTTGATGTTTCCTTCTCCGTCAAAAACAAACAAATGCTGGACAATTTTATCCATAAAATACCGGTCGTGCGAAACGATGATTACACATCCCTGAAAAACGCGCAGGTATTCTTCAAGGACCGATAACGTCATAATATCAAGGTCGTTGGTAGGCTCATCCAGAATCAGGAAATTAGGATTGGTCATCAGGATGGTACACAAATACAGCCTTCGCTTTTCTCCTCCTGAAAGTTTCTCAACGAATGAATACTGCACATCAGGCGGAAACAGAAAAGTGGTGAGCAGCTGTGATGCGGTTAATTTCCGTCCGTCTTCGAAATTGATTACTTCGGCAATTTTCTGTACTACATCGATCACTTTATCGCCAGGATTAAAATCGATTCCAACTTGCTGGTAATAACCAAAACGAATTGTTTGTCCGACTTCAATCGTTCCGCTGTCAGGTAGCAGATTCCCGGTGATAATATTCAGGAATGTCGATTTTCCGGTTCCGTTTTTACCTACAATTCCAACTTTTTCGAAACGCTGAAACTTATAAGTGAAATCTTTAATCAGGCACAAATCGTCGTATGATTTTCCGATGTGTTCAAGATCCAGTATTTTATTTCCGATCCGGGATGAATTCATGCTCAACTCGATGTTGTTTTCGCCTAGGTTTTGAGATGCTTTTACAAGCAGGTCATCCACCCGTTCCATGCGGTATTTCGATTTGTGGCCGCGAGCCTGGGGCATTCTTCTCGACCATTCCAATTCAGTCCGCAGCAGATTTTTTGCCTTGTCGATCCCGGCTTGCTGCATTTCCATCCGTTCGTTCCGTTTCTCCAGAAAATAGGTGTAATTTCCACGATGACGGTAAATGGTGTTGCCTTCCATTTCCAGAATTTCGTTGCAAACGCGATCCAGAAAATAGCGGTCGTGAGTCACCATGAACAAGGTGATTTTGGTCTTCTCTAAATAATTCTCCAGCCATTCAATCATTTCAAGATCAAGGTGATTGGTGGGTTCGTCGAGCATCAGCAGGTCAGGTTCATTAATCAGAACATTGGCCATCGCCACGCGTTTCTTTTGTCCTCCTGAAAGTTCAGAAATACGCTGATCGTAATTGGTGATTTTTAGCTGGCTCAGAATCTGTTTCACTTTCACCTCATAATCCCAGGCATGATGGCGCTCCATCAGTTCGGTGTATTTGGTAATGTCATCTTTGTGGTTCAGGCGAAGCGCATTTTCAAAGTTCCTTATGGTTTCAACCGTTTCGTCACCCGATTGAAAAACGGCTTCAAAAACAGTGTCGTTTTCATTTAAATCAGGAATCTGCCGAAGATAACCAATCTTTATATCGCCGGTTTTTGTTATTTGTCCCGATTCAGGAGTGTCGTTTTCGGCAAGAATTTCCATCAGGGTTGTTTTTCCTGTGCCATTTCGGGCAATAAGTGCGATTTTCTGATGCTGAAATATGGTGAAGGAGATATTTTCGAATAACAATTGATCGCCAAATCGTTTTGATAAACTTTCGGCCTGTAAAAACGGAGTCATATTTTTTTCTGCAAAAGTAACATTTTAAGCTGATGTAAAAATATGCATTCCTGATGTCAGTTCAAAGGATGGAAAATCTTAACGATTGTTTCCGGAGCCAATGAATTTAAAGGGAAATGAGTATGTTTGAAATGATAAAAATTTGAAGAATGCTTAAAAAAGAATTATTTAAACAGGTAATTGAATATTTTCAACGCGAAATGCCTGTTGCTGAAACGGAGTTGGATTATACCAATCCTTATCAGTTGCTGGTAGCAGTAATCTTATCTGCTCAATGTACCGATAAACGGGTGAATTTAATTACTCCTGAATTTTTCAGGAGGTTCCAATCAGCAGAAAAGCTGGCCGAAGTCGAATCTGATGAAGTGTTTGAATACATTCGTTCCTGTTCTTATCCGAATAATAAGGCCAAACATCTGGTTGGAATGGCACGGATGCTTGTCAATGAATTTGGAGGAATTGTACCTGATGATGTGGATGAATTGCAAAAGATGCCCGGTGTTGGCCGGAAAACTGCCAACGTAATTGCTTCGGTTGTTTTTAATAAACCGGCTATGGCTGTTGATACTCATGTGTTTCGGGTTGCAGCCCGCATCGGATTGAGTTCCAATTCAAAAACTCCGCTGGAAACAGAAAAACAATTGGTAAAATATTTTCCGGAGGAATTATTGCCTGTCGCACATCACTGGCTGATCCTGCATGGAAGGTATACCTGTTTGGCCCGCTCACCCAAATGCGAAAAATGTGGTTTGACAGCTGTGTGTAAATACTTTAAATCCGTTGGAAGTAAATGAGACTGATAGGGCAGTGTTGTTCTAGATTTTACTTTGAATTTCGTTCAATATTAAATGTTTAAATCTGATTGAAATTATTTTTACTTATTTTTTTATTTTTTGTCAAACTTTGTACATTTGCTGCAATTAAAACCAAAAAATAAAAAGAGTTATGGCTTACAAAATTTCAGAAGAATGTATTGCTTGTGGTACATGTATTGATGAATGTCCTGTAGAAGCAATTTCAGAGGGAGATATCTATAAAATTGATGCTGACCTTTGTACCGATTGCGGTTCATGTGCAGAAGTTTGTCCGGTTGATGCAATTGCTGTTGCTGAGTAATTTCCGGTCGACATAAAGCAAAAAGAAGCTGATTTAAATGATCAGCTTCTTTTTTTTTGCCC
>JBASYJ010000249.1:0-4062 GCA_049277435.1 Prolixibacteraceae bacterium | reverse complement strand
ATGTGGTGGGATAGTCCGATGACCTGGACCAAATTCTGGACGGCTCTGAAGTTCTGAGCGGAAATCGATTTAGTGATTGAATTTCAGGCTGGCCGGTAAAACTGGTATTTGTTGTGTTTTACCAGTTTTTTCCCGTTCATAACATGCAATTCTTTCACCTCACATCCTCCTGAACAACTGCTGCATTTGGCGGTATTCGCCGTTTTCCCCCCAATCAGGTTAAACGACTGAAGAATCCGGTAAACTGCTATTGCAAAGGCAGCTGAAACGATTAAATAGGTCAGTATTTCTTGGATCATAAGATTAATTTTACTTCAGGAAAAAAGTAGCCACGTGTAAAACAACAAACGAAATGAGCCAGGCTACGCCTGTTGTGTAGAAGACCGTAAAAAGTGCCCACTTTATCTTTCCTGATTCATTTTTTATGGTAGCTATAACACCAATACAGGGGAAATAGATTAACACAAATGCCAGAAATGCCAAAGCAACCGGAATATTAAAAACGTTTTTCCCGATTTTATCTCCTGAAATGTATTTCTCCTGTCGCAATTTGTTGCTCAATCCATTGTCGTCCGACGAATTGTCGTCTTGGTACAGTACGGCCATGGTGCTGACAATGATTTCTTTCGCCGGAAGACCTGCGAGTAAGCTGATACTCATTTTCCAGTCGAAACCAAGCGGGGCCATCGCCGGTTCAATCAGCCGGCCCAGTTGACCCAGGTAACTGTTTTGCAGCTGGTGGCTTTTTAAATGAATTGGTGCCAGATGAAGCGAATCATTGTGACTGATGATTTCTTGTTCCGAAGCCGTTTCATTCATCGAAATCAGATCCGTGTTTTTACTTAAATCTTCTCTCGGGAAATAGCCCAGCGCCCAAATAATGATCACACCAATCAGGATCACCCCGCCGATTTTTCTTAAATACTGCTGAGCCTTGTCCCACATGTGAACCAGGATATTCTTCAGGGTCGGAAGCCGGTAGGGTGGAAGTTCAAGCACAAAAGGTGTTTCCTTATTTTTGAATATGGTGCGGTTGAGCAATTGAGCAGTTAAAAATGCCAGCAAAATTCCGGTAAAATAGATCGAAGCAAGCAGGAGCGCGGGCTGTTCAGGAAAAAATGCGGTAATGAACAGCACATAAATCGGCAACCGTGCACTGCACGACATAAACGGTATGATGAGCATGGTCAAAAGCCTGTCGCCTGGGCTTCGTAATGTGCGGGTGGCCATGATTGCCGGTACATTGCAGCCAAAACCCATCACCATCGGGATAAACGACCGGCCATGCAAACCGAAACGATGCATGATTTTATCCATGATAAAAGCTGCACGGGCCATGTATCCGGAGTCTTCCATGAATGAGATGAAAAAGAACAGAATCAGAATGTTGGGCAAAAAGACCAGAACACTTCCGGTTCCGTTGATTATTCCATCGATCAGCAAGTCTTTTAACATTCCTGAAGGAAAATGATCGGTCATGGTTTGACTGACGAATGCAACCAGATTTTCGATCCAATGCATCGGATATGCTCCCAGTTTAAAGGTCGCGTAAAAGGTCAGCGAAATGGAAAGTATAAATATCGGAAATCCAAGCGCTTTGTGTGTGAGGATGTTATCGATTCGTTCCGAAGTTTTTACAATGGTCTTTTTTCGTTTCCGGTAGGTTTCTTCCAGCGCTCCTGAAATAAAACCATATTTTGCATCAGTAATTACGGTTTCACTGTCTTCATCGTACAGGCGCTCAATTCGCCGGATTTCCTGCTGTGCGGTTTTTTCAATCTCCGAATAGTTTGGGTAAGAAATAAGAGATTCCAGGGTTTGCTTGTCTCGTTCGAGCAATTTGATGGCAAGAAACCGTGACGAAATTTTATCGGTGATCGGTTTTTCGAGTTTGATTTTTGTCCGGAGTATCTGGATTGATTTCTCAAGTTCGTAACCGTAGTTGATGTGGATATGTCTGACAATCGGATCCAGATCTTCGTAAACCTCGATGGTTTTTGTAATCATTTCCTGAATACCGGTGCCTTTCGAACTGACTGTCGGAATGATGGGGATGCCAATCAGTTTGCTTAATTTGTCGAAATCAAATTTAACCTCGTTTTTCAGCAGCTCGTCGTACATGTTCAAGGCAATAATTACCTTGATGTCCATATCAATCAATTGGGAGGTCAGGAACAGATTCCGCTCAAGGTTGGATGAATCAATCACATTGATGACAATGTCCGGAGTTTCTTCCATGATAAATTTCCGGACATAAATCTCTTCCGGAGAATAAGCTGTTAGCGAATAAGTACCGGGTAAATCAAATATGTTGAAATGATATCCGTTATTGGTAAAAGTGGCTTTTTTCGCGTCAACAGTCACGCCGCTGTAATTGCCAACATGTTCTTTCGATCCTGAAATGAAATTAAATAAAGTTGTTTTGCCGCAATTCGGATTACCAACCAGTGCAATATTGATGGTTTGTTCTTTTTCTTTTGCTGAAACTTTCAGGTTTTCATAGTCGATTACACCTTCGAAGTTCTTTGAAACATGATTTTGTGATTCGTTTAAGCTGGCAACTTCAATTAAGTTGGCTTCTGTCCGGCGAAGTGTGATGTTGTAATCCAGTATTTTATATTCTGTAGGTCCGTTAAACGGGGCGTTTTTAATGACTGTGACTTCTTTTCCTTTCACAAATCCCATTTCGGTGATTCTTTTCCGAAAAGAACCATGACCTAAAACCTTGGTAATTATTACTGTTTCTTTATTTTTTACTTCCGAGAGTCTCACTATTATCGTATCAGGAGCTATGCTAATTTAAACTAAATAAGAATAACCGCGCAAAGATATGCAAGTTTTAGTAATACACTTAAAAATTATTGTTTTCTTGAAGATTCAAATTTGATTCCGTTACTTTTGTATAACTAAGTGCATGCATTATGGAGGAAGACAATATATACAGGAAGATTCAGGAAGCCATTTCGTCGCTGCCCGAAAATTTTAGCATTCTGGAAGAACAGATCGATGTTGAGCTGCAGATGGAATATTTTAATTATGGCAGAGAACTTCGGGCTGGATTTACCGAAGAGATGATCATGGAGCATAAAACCGATTTATTTGATCCGGAAATTCCTCTTGATGAAAAGAAAAATTTGTTGGTTTTACTGGCTTCTCAGGAAAAGGTTGAAGCCTTCCGTACCATTGAAAAGTATGCAAAAAATCCTGATCCGGAATTGCGTAACTGGAGCATTCTTGCTCTTCAGGAAAGCAGGATGCTGATTCAAAGTTCGTTGATGGACGAACAGCAGGTTTATATTTCTACCGGTTTGGGTGGAAAGGATAAAAAGCTGCGCTATTTTGTTGTTTTTATTGCCAATAAAAATATTCAGGAATTTACCGCAAGTCAGCAAAAACTGATCAGGAATGAAATGGAGTTTTCCCTGAATAAAAACGAGGGTGAACTCGAAGAATTTGAAGCCGAAGAAAACCTGGCTGTTGCAATCTTATTGCTGCCAGTTAAATGCGATATTCAGAATGTGTTTAATAGTATTATTACCGAGTGTAATCAGTACGGAAATTTTGTCCGCCCTGATATTATTATTACCAATGTAAAGCGAATGAGTATTGATGAAATAAAACAGTTCATCAATCGGGAAAAATAAATTAATATGAAGAATAAAATTAATGTGGCAATCCAGGTATTGCCAAGATCTGGTTCGAAAGCAACGTATGATTTAGTTGATATCGCAATTGAACTGATTCAGAAATCCGGTTTGGTATATCGTGTTTGTCCGTTTGAAACTGTTATTGAAGGGTATTATGATGAGGTAATGAGTCTGGTAAAAGAGATTCATCAGGCAGTATATGCTGGTGGAGCGGAAGAAATGATCACCAACATGAAAATACAAACTCGTTATAATCAGGATGTTTACATTGATGACAAAATGAATAAGTATGATTAAGTGAAAAATGTACTGGTTGGAGTTGTTTTTATTAAGACAAGTATTATCTTTGCAACGCTTTTAGCAAATGGCCCCGTAGCTTAATGGATAGAGCATCTGACTACGGATCAGAAGGTTG
>JBASYJ010000248.1:0-8903 GCA_049277435.1 Prolixibacteraceae bacterium | reverse complement strand
TAGCGACTCCGATCCAGTTGCGGGGCACGAGTTGTTTGGCGGGATCGGCCCAGAAATCGGAAAAATGCAGATCGAGCATCACCTGCATACCCGCTTCTTTAGCGCGCCGGATGGTTTTGGTTACATCCACAATGTCGTTGTAAAACGGTTTTACTCCAGCTGGCTGCTGCAACGGGCTTTGCCACCACGAGGGATCAACCCACAGACGGACACGCACCAGATTCGTACCATGACCGGCAAAAATCTGATACACATCTTTCGGCTGCATTTTTTCCTTATAAACCGCCCCGCCATCTTCCATCTGGTTGACATACGACAGGTCGTTCCCAAAATAAAAACTCTGGGAAAAGGAATTCAATCCGATAAATACCAAAAGAAAAAGGCCCAAATACCGCATGTAAATGATTTTTTTGAGAATTAGTTTAATTATCCATGAAATTACAGGAAAAAAAGGAGTTTATTTTAAAGATGCCATCCCTTTTAACGGTATGGCATCCAACTATTTTTACTGAACAATTAATTTTTCGACAAACGAATCGTGACCGTTTGATGCTTTTACGAAATAAATTCCTTTGTTAATTGCCAAAAGGGTTAGTTCGATTTCGTTGGATTGCTTATCGGTTTGATAGGTCTGGATTTGTTTTCCGGTCAGATCAAATACCGAGACCACTAAATTTCCGGCAATTCCATTTAACTTCAGAACTGTTTTTCCGGAAGCTGGATTAGGATAGATCTGTAGCCGGGATTCGGATGAAATATTTCGAATTGAAGTCTTCAGGCATCCGCCAAAAATATGGTTTACCACCACATTGGCTGCAGGAACAGTAATTAATCGATCGCCATCCCATCCCCCGGTCTTCTGGTTTGAATTCGCACATTCTGCAGGGATAATTTCACGATAATCCATCAATCCATCCCATGAATTGTTCCTCATAAAATAATAGATGAACTGAGCACCGGCACTCAAATCGAAAGTTGTACTCCAGATGTTATTACCCTCATCAGTCAGGGCAGTAAAAGCCCAGGCGTTGAGTTCGCCGGTAACAAAAACCCCCTTAGAAACATCCTGACCGGTCATATCAACTTTTAATGTCACATTTACTGCATACAGACTAAGCGAAACAAACAAACCAAAAATTAAAGTATATATTTTTTTCATCGTTGTTAATTTTAAATGATTGAAACACATTGATCATCAAACAGCAGATTTTTTTACAAAAAAAACTGATCGCTGTTTAATCCTGAAGGAATCTTCGAAAGGAAAAGTAAAACTCCAACTACCCCGAAAAATGAATTGAAGAGTAGTTGGAATTGGAGTAAAAAAAATCTAGTTATCCTGACCGTAATTTGGTCGTTCAAAGAATTGAGTAAGATTTTTTCCGTAAGTGGCAGCCTGTTTCACCGCATAATCAGGAATAGGAATATATTGGCTTGATGGAGCAATTCCTTTGATTGCAGTACAATTGTGACGGTACTTATTGAAACGGATCAGGTCAATTTTCCGGCTTCCTTCGTACAATAATTCATGACCGCGTTCTGAAAGTAACGCGTCCATAAAACCGTTGTAACTTGCAACAGCCTCTCCACTTAAAGCAGAAAGACCTGCACGGGCACGTACATCATTAACTGCCTGCAATGCTTCACCGGTTGGAACCGCATTTGATTTTCGTGCAACAGCTTCAGCGTACATCAGCAAGACATCCGCCCATCTGGCCAACGGAATATCCGAAGGCTGAAAAGCATCGGTCGTTTCAATCGGATATTTGTTAATGATGAAACCTGACCATTTTACACCAATATCAGCAACAGTGATATTGGTTCTTGCTGCATTATTCTGAATATAGGAAGTCAAAACTACATTTTTACGGTTATCGCCAGCTTCGTATGTATTGTAGTAGGCAGGGGCTACATTGAAACACTGCCCCCAGCCTCCTCCCTGCTTCACAAATGGAGTTGGAATGGAATTGGCCGCATCGGCATATTTCGCCACATTATTTGGAACTACATACCACGAAGTTGGATTAAAGTTTCCGTTTTTACCAGACCCATCACCAGTCTTGCTTGTGGAAACTGCCATAATCGTTTCCTTATTGAATTTATTGGCATTTTTAAACTGATCGGCATAAGCATTGGCACCTCCGGCAGTAAACAACGAGTAACCTGAAGATTTCAGCGCGTTGTACATTTCAATGGCTTTGTCGTAATAACCAGTCATATATGATCCTTCATTCAGGTAATGTTTCATCAGGGCGAAACGTGCATAATCGGCGGTATAACGACCCTTCGGCGCTGAAGTAGCCATATTGGCCGCAGCATATTCCAGATCGGCAGTAATCCATTCCGTCATTTGAGTCAGAGTCGGACGTTCCATGTTCTGTTCGGCATCATTGTCACCAACCAGGGCAGGATCCAAAATTACAGGAACCGGGCCATACAAATGAAGCAGATAATACATCATCATCCCGCGTAACAACCTGGCTTCACCCAGAAAGTTTTTCTTTTTTACATCCGAAAGAACTGTAGCTTCTTCCAAACCACCGATTATTTCAGTAAACCGGGTAATGTCCCTAACTTTCTCGAAATGCGATGGATCACCGGTTGATCCACGTCCATAGAAAACGCAATCGGCGTAATTTGCCTGAGTTAGTTTCAGCCACGAACCGCCCCAGGTATTCACTGCCCAGGGAGCACAATAATCCGATGTAGAATCAAAAAGACGCATGATTCCACCTTCAGAAACAAAGAAATTATGCTGCCATGATCCGGTCAGGCTATATCCCCAGTTTACCGTAAATGGAACATAGCAGGTCATCATGTAAGCTTCATAGTCGGATTCCGATTTCGGGAAGTTTGTGGTGAACAATTTACCGTAAATCTGAGGCTCGAAGTTCTTTTCGCAGCTGCTAAAAAGCAAAGCTACAGCAAGTATGATTGAATATATTATCTTATTTTTCATGATTCTAATGTCTTTTTATTATAAAGTAATTTTTACTCCTGCAGAGAATGTACGCGTCTGTGGGTATTCAGCCTTTCCGCCTTTGTAATTTCCTCCGGAATAAACTTCAGGATCGAATCCTTCGAATTTGGTAAATGTCAGAGGATTCTGAGCATCGACATAAATCCGGATGTTATTAATATACTGTCCCACAACACCCAGCAATCTTCCTGAAATATTGTATCCCAAAGTGATGTTACGCACCCGGATAAAAGAAGCATCCTGGTAACCGATATCAGTGCCGGCACCACCGGGAAGTGTGACTGAAGCCAGATTCCATGCAATTCCGGGCTGAGTTCCGTTTGTATTGGTTTGTGAATTCCAGATATCAAAAGCATAACTGTTTGAATTTCCGTCCTGGTTTGCCAGTCCTGAAGCAGACGCCCAATCTCTGGCATAATTGTATTTTTTCACGCCAAGCTGAGAATAAAGAAAAATATCCAGATCGAAGTTTTTATAATTAAAAGTATTGCCGAAACCAAAATAAATATCCGGCACTTCATTGCTCATTTGAATATCGTCTGTAGTGATTTCGCCATCATTGTTTGAATCGACAATAATCGGATACCCCGGTTTTTGAGCTGAAGCTGGCTGGGAAGACGGCATATTGCTCATGTCGGCATTGATAATTCCGTTGGTTTTATAAAAGTAGCGGGCATTTGATGCAACTTTTCCCTGAATTTCGTAGGAATTGTAATCGTAGTTAGGCATCCGTTCGATCCAAAGTGAATTATATCTGGACATGGTTAAGACGGTAGTCCAGAGAAAATCCTGATTTTGAATATTTTTTGAGTTGATAGTTGCATCCCAGCCTTTTCGCTGCAAATGCGCTCCGTTGATTGGATAAGTTCCAAACATCGACAGTCCTGAAGTATTGGCTGAGCCTAACATGTCAGTAATATCATTCTGAAATACATCAAAACTACCCCAGACACGATCTTTCAAGATAGAGAAATCAAGACCAATATTTTTCATGGTTGTCTTTTCCCAGCTCACATTCGGATAGTCTATTCCATTGTTGGTGATCGGAATGTAGATCACTGTATTGTTATTAAACTGGATTTGATTTCCGTATGGCCCGTAGGTTCCGTAAAGCGTAGTTCCCAGGTTATCGTTTCCGGTTTCACCGTAACTGGTTCTTAATTTCAACAGATTTAACCAGCTTATATTTTTCATAAAAGATTCGTTTGTTATTTTCCAGGCAGCTGACACAGAAGGGAACATGGCATATTTTTTTTCCGGAAAGAATTTATCGGTTCCATCACGGCGAAGAGTTGCAGCAACCACATAACGATCGAGGAAATCGAAATTTACCCTCATGAACTGGGAACGTTTTTCATTGGCACCGCGATACGATCCGGGAGCTACGACTCCGGTAACCGATCCCAGATTGTCATTCTGAATCGCATCGTGCTGTCCATCGTAGGCAACATTCATTCCCTGCCAGCTGTTCAGATATTTTCCCATACCAACCACAGCATCCATTTTCAGGAAACTACCGATTTTTTTATTAAAGGCTACAGTAGCTTCCATCGTTTGATTTTCACGGCTGTCAGTTCCGAGGTTTCCGCGCGATTTATACATCTGGTCGAAATATACATTGGAAGGAATATAGGTTGTACGACCAGAGTTTTCCAAGTTGTTGCCATAGAGCAATTTTGCTAAAAGCATATCCTTGATGATATTGAAATCGGCAGCGAAATTCAGGTAAGTTCCGTTGGTTGATGTTTTGTCCAGGATATTCTCCATTGCAACCGGATTCGGAACATTCTTGAAAACACTGTATTTCCCGTCAGCATCTTTTTCAGGAAGATTGCTTGGATAAGTTAATGCTGCAGTTAAGGCACCGGCTGCCTGCGCACCACGACCATTCGAAGTTCCGCCGACAGTAGAGTTATTGTATTTATTTCGGTTTACGTTTACAGCTGAACTTAATTTAATGAATGAATTCAACTGAAAGGAAACATTACTCCGAAGGGCATAACGTTCCATGTTTGAGTTGGAAACAGAACCGGCCTGATTAAAATAATTACCTGAAACATAGTAGGTAACCATCTTCGTTCCACCTGAAACAGTCAAATTATGATTGGCGATGCTTCCTGTACGTAACACCATGTTTTTCCAGTCTGTTGTTTTTGCTTCCGCAACCTGGGCATCGCTGTATGGAGCTGTCCATCCATTACTGTATGCATTTGGACCGTATGGAGCCATCTTATTATTGTACAGGTATTGCTCTTTATTGAAGGTATTCACCAGGCCCAAATACTGCTGGGCATTCAGCACATCCAGATATTTATAATTGTCGACAAACGACTGGCTGCCATCGTAACTGACTTTTAAAGCGCCTTCTTTTCCCTTTTTAGTCGTAATTAAAACCACACCATTTGCAGCGCCAATTCCGTAAATTGATGCAGAAGCATCTTTCAGGATTTCAACCGATTCAATGTCTTCAGGATTTAAACCTGCCAAGCCCGAGCGGTTAACTGCCGCCGGAGTAACAGTCATCGAACCACCTGATCCACCTTCCAGAGATGATCCTGGCATCATAACACCATCGACAATGTAAATTGGTTCTTTTGCACCACGAATAGAGATATCTACGTTTCCTCCGGGTTGGGCGCTGACAACTGTCGCCTGTAAACCACCGGCACGACCCATCATCAACTGAGTCATATTGCTGCTGGCAGCCTTGGTGATTTCATCTGTATTAACTTTCGAGATGGCTGTTGTCAGGTTTTTTCTTGATGTGGTTCCATAACCTACTGCAACAACTTCTTCAATACCAATACTTTCCTCAGTCATCGAGATATTAATGGTAGTTTCAGTTCCGACCTTCACTTCCTGCGTCCTCATGCCTACAAATGAAAACTGCAGGATCGAATTTTCAGGAATATTTGAAATCGAGTATTCTCCATCCGGACCTGTGATGGTTCCGTTGGTTGTTCCTTTGATTACTACCGAAACACCAGGAAGTGTATTCCCACTGGTATCTGTAACTTTTCCGCTAACATGATTTATTTGCTGACTGTTCGGAGAAGAATTGAGCGTATTCCCGTTTTCGTCGGTAATGATAATGTAGCGGTCAACAATTTGATACTTAAAATTGGCTGAACCAAGAATTTTAGATAAAATAGCATCGATTGTTTGATTTTCAACCTTGAGAGAGATTTTCTTTTCAACATCGAGCTTTGTACTGTTGTAAGCAAATTTATACTCCGATTGTGCTTCAATTTGTTTGAAAACACTTTCGATGGTGGCATCCTTTAGTTCGAATGACATCCGTTTCGACTGGGAGTAAGTCACTGATGCAAAAGACATCAGACCCAACAGGATAAAAATAAATGTTAGTTTCATAATGCGTAAATACTTTCGCATAGGGATAAAAGCTTCCCTACATAAACTTGTTCTGTTTTTTTTCATAAATTTGACGTGTTACGTGTTAAACTAAGGTTTGACATTGAAAGAGCGGTAATTCTTCGACCAATTATCGCTCTTTATTTTTTTACATATGCTTTGCTTTTGGTGTTAAAATAATTTCCCCTTTTTCGTATTTAAAATCAACCGACAAGGTCAGGCTGATAATATCCATCAGGCGCTCAAGTCGTTCTCCTTCATACAATTCCACAGTCAGTCGCCGGTCGTTGAACAATTTTTCGTCGTAAACAACTTTGACATTGTACCAGCGTTCCACTTTCCGGACCAGGTTGCTGAATGTGTCGTCTTTAAAAATGAGCTGATTTTTTTTCCAGCCGTTGATTTCATCTTTCGGAAACCGGTTTATGGTAAGGTCATGACCGGTTTTTGAATAAACAAATGATTGTCCGGGAACAACAACCTTTTCAATAATACCGGATGTTTCGGGATTATTTACCAGCAAATTGACTTTCCCCTCAAACAGTGAAGTTTCAATCTGATCTTCGTCTGAATAAGCTTTCACATTAAATTTGGTTCCCAGTACTTTTACATTTACTCCTGAAGTATGCACAACAAAAGGTTGCCGCGTATTTTTGGCGACTTCAAAAAAGGCTTCTCCATCGAGGTAAACATCGCGTTGATTTTTACTGAAATTGCCTGGATATTTAATTTTGGTATCCGAATTCAGCCAAACTTTGGTACCGTCAGCCAATACAATTTGCGACTTCTGACCACGTGGAGCAATTGTTTCAGTATATTGACCTGAACTTGTATTAAGTTGGCTGACACCAAACCAGATACCCAAACCAAGAATTGGGATTAATAAAAATGCGGCAACATTCTGATACACTCTCAAGATCCGGTTGATTGAAAAACCTGAATTTTTCCGGTGGTCTTTTTCATACTCCTGAATTTGCTGAAACACAGTTTCAATCAGAGTATTTGAATCAATCTCTGCAGAAGTGGCCCAATGTTCGACCAGCCAGCTTTCAACTTCAGGTTGATTTGCCGGATTGAAAAGCCACACTTTCAGTTCATTTAATTCCTGATTGGTGCAATCTTTCTCAGCAAGAAACCGGTTTGCTATTTCGATAATTTTATTCGTCATTCTAAAACTATTTGCAAGTAATACGACGAAGTAAGAAATTTCCGTGAAGCGATTAAAAAAAAAGATTCAAAAAAGATCGATGCCGAAGTTTTCAGGATAAAGAAAAAAACAATAAATGGATTTAAAATCTGTGACAATCCGAGTTACAGATGCAGTTCCTTATTCGGCTTTTACTGGAATAAATAAAGAAATGCCAGCACCACAAATTTTCGAAATTCTTTCCGGAGAAAGGCAAGCGCATTTCTGATTTGGCTGTCGACCGTATTTTCCGAAATATTCAGACGCTCGGCAATTTGTTTGTAGCTCATTCCTTCGAAGCGGCTCATTCGGAAAATCTCTCGTCTCCGTTCCGGAATCTCATTAATTAACTGCTGTAATCTTTCTTCAGCTCCTTCTTTCAACAAATTTTCGGTTCCATCATCAACCAGCAGATCTTGCTGGAAGTGTTCGCTCACATAATAGAGTTTCCGGTTAACTGCCGATTTCAGGTGATCCAGAATGAGGTTTTTCGCTATCGAAAAAAGGTACGACTGAAAGTCCTTCTCAGGATTTAAGGTTTCCTTCTTTAGCCACAACTTCACAAATACTTCCTGAACAATTTCTTCCGGATCGACCTGCGCCGGAACCATCTTTACCGCAAATCCTTTCACTTTGTTCCGGTATTTGTAGAAAAGCACTTCGAAAGCAAACGAATCACCTTCGGCTAGCTTTTGAATTAATTCCTTTTCGGTATGAAGTAATTTATTCACGATTCAGTTAATTTTCTGATTCCGGACAGGAAGGCAAAGTAAAGAAAATAAGTCTGTAAAAAAACAACTGCCAGACTTATCCAATCATGCCGAAGACTGAAACTAATATCAAAAACCCGAACAAAAAAAAGGCTGTCGTCCGGAGTAAATCCTTCTGACAGCCTAAACTCTAACTTTAAAACTAACTAATTTCTACGGTCCCTTTGCATTTCACGATTCCTGTTTCCTTTATTATGCTTCATTTTTCCCTTGAACATATCGAATTTCATTTGTTGTTCTTCTGTTAACTGAGCCCGCATATCCAAACGGTGTTTCACCTGAATTTTGGCCATTTTGGTTTTCAGTTCACCAATTTTATCCAGGTTTTTATTGATGGCCTTAAAATCGGGCTGATCGGCAGAAACCAGAGTTTTTTGATGGGCATTCAACTCGCCTAATTCGTTTCGAAGCGGTTTCAGCTCTTTTTGAAGGGCCATCATACTTTTCTTAAACTCCTCTTTCTGTGCATCAGTCAGGTTCAACCGATCCATTGGCCCTCTTCTGTTTTCATCCAATAAAACACGGTCGGGTTCATGAATTAGTCGTTTTTCTCCGGAATTTAATGACTGAGCAACTATTGCTGCCGACATACTTAGGA